>CAYTUO010000247.1:0-6973 GCA_964441015.1 uncultured Pleurocapsa sp. | reverse complement strand
CTGTAAAAACTGTTTTGTGCGACGAATCTTGACTGGATTCCTGGTTAGCACTATTTGCATCAATCGTGGTAGACATGGGCAGTCAGTTATCAATTATTAGTTGCTGAATTGAGCCTTATTAAAGCTTTTGCCAGTTGAATGTGTAATTTATGGCTGGCTTTGTAGGCGAGGAAGTGAGCGACAGGAAATGTTCCCAGTAAACTTAAATCCCCTACTAAATCTAAAAGTTTATGACGAACTGGCTCATTTGCAAACCTCAAAGGCGGATTTAACCAACCGGACTTGTCGCAAACGAGAGCATTATCTAAACTTCCTCCCTTAATTAACCCTGCGTGTTGCAGTTGTTCGATTTGGTCGGCAAACCCAAAAGTTCGGGCCGGGGCAATTGACTCGACGAAGCTTTCTGAAGTAGGACTCCAACTGTGCCATTGATTGCCGATCGCCGCATAAGGAAAATCGATTCCATAGGTGAAGCGAGTCTCTGAAGCGGGTAAGGCAGCGACAAAAGCATCGCCCTCTTGTATCCAGATCGGGTCAGAAATCCTGAAAGAAGAAGCAATACTCTCCTGTTCGCTCAGTCCTACATGAGCGATCGCGTCCGTCCAAACCTTTGCTGAACCATCGAGTAAAGGCACTTCTGCCCCATCAATTTCAATTCTGGCATTATCTACGCCACTCCCGGCTAAAGCGGCTAGGAGATGTTCTACCGTGCGAACTGCAACAGCTTTCGTGGCGAGTTCTGTAGAAAGCGTGGTCTGACAGACGGATTCCACTCGTGCGCGAATAACGGGTTTTTCTGGCAAATCCATCCGCACAAAGTAACGGCCTTCTCCCGCCTGGGCAGGTAAGACACGAACGCAAGTTGTCGCCCCAGAATGCAACCCAACCCCTGACAATTCAAACGCTTGTGCGATCGTAAATTTCATCGCTCCTGATTAGTAATAACTGTCTAAAATCTTTCCCCAATCCCAAAGTGGATGCGAGAATCTCCGTCATCATTGATTCCATAGTCAATCCGAATTGGGCCGACAGGGGATTGAACCCGAACGCCGATGCCATAACCAAAGCCAGAACCTGGTAAGTCCCGAACCTCAGAAGGATTTCCAGGAACGCCATCCCCCGATCCCAGGGTTGTCCCGTAGTCAAAAAAGACGGCAGCCCCAATGAAAGAAAGAATCGGGAAGCGATACTCAGCCGTTGCCTGAAAATAGGTACGACCGTTACCCAGTTCTCCTTCACCATAACCGCGTACTGAGTTACTGCCGCCGATGACAAATGCCTCGTATGGAGGTAAATCTCCTAAAACCGTCCCGGCTTGAACGTTAAAAGCGATCGTCTGGGGTAGCTTTTCGTCAGTAAAGCCCAGGTTAATATAGTCTACCGGAATGTAGTAACTATAACTGGCTCTAATGCGATTGAAGAAAATATTACCCGATCCAAAAGGTAGCGTTTGTTCCATTCCTAGACGCAGAACAGAACCCTTAGTGGGTTGTGTGGTACTATCGCGAAAATCCTGACTGGCACCGAAACTTAAAATAAATAGATCGTCTTCGCCGCTAGAGCTAAACGCTAGATTCTCAAAGCCATCTTCGATTGAAGACTTCGGTGCGATATCGCCGTCGGCATTCTCAATCTGTACGTGCTGGTAGCTAAATCCGGCAGAGAGTCTCCAATCCGGTTTCGTATAGGGATTTTTAGCTAGAGGACGGAAAAAGGTAATACCGCCTCCAGTTCTGACGACGCGAGGACTATCTTTCCCATCTTCTGTAACCAAGCGGGAATCGTCCCCATCAAACACCAAGGAAATCGACCGACGGCGGAAGCCATTAATCGTGTAGGAAGTGCGATAGGGATCGCCACCAATCCAAGGGTCGGTAAAGCTTACATCAAAAAGGAACTCTCGTTCCCCAAGTTGCAATTCTGCCCCTAGAGTTTGGTTGTTGCCACCTAAGTTTTGTTCTTGGTAGCTGACCGTTCCAAAAAAGCCGCTATTAGAGCTAAACCCTGCACCTGCTGCCAGCGATCCCGTATTGCCTTCGACGACATCGACGTTGACAACGACCTCGCGCGGATCTTCACCTGGAGAAAAAGAAAGCCTTGCGTCTTCAAAAATCCCTAACCCAAACACGCGCTGTAAATCTTTCTGGGCGGTATTGCGGTTGAAAACATCTCCTGGCTTTAATTCCATTTCTCTGGTGACGATAAAATCTCTTGTTTTCCCGTCTACTGGCTCATCTTCTTCGTCGAAAAATCTGACTTTGATGTCCTCAATTACCCCTTCTGCGATGATTAGTGTAACAGTGCCATCTTCTGATACTCTGGGGGCTTCAACGACCTGTGCGAGATCGTAACCATTTTGAGAATACCATTCATTTAATTTTTTAATTCCTTCTTGTAAGTCTCTCAGGTTAAGGATTTTGCCGTATTGTTCTTTAAATGTTTCCTCTACGACTTCATTGGGCAAAACGCGGGGTTTTTCTGTCGGAGGAATTGTTTGTATTTCTACGCGCTGTAGGACTGGGTTAGGATCGACGGCAAAAGTTACGCGAACGCCCAAGGGGGTATCTTCTGGAGTGACTCTAACGTTGGCAAAGTATCCCGTAGCATAAATGGCGTTGATATCTTCTTGTAATTGAGAACGAGTCGCTGTTCGTCCGGCGCGGGTGCGAATAGTATTGTAAACAAGGTCTACTAAATCTGGCTGGGCACCTGAAACGACCACCTCGGCGACTAATACCCGTGCTTCTTGGGCAGGGGCTTCTTGTGTTGATTCTGGTGTTGCTCCTGGGGGAGGGGGAGTTTCTTGAGGCGCGGGAGTTGGAATCTGTGGTGCTGGAGTTTCTGGAGTCTCAGGCGCTGGGATCTGTGGCGCAGGCGCTTCTGGGGTAGGGGATTCCTGGGACTCAGAAGGGGGTTCTGCCGGTGCTGGAGTTTCTTGAGCTTCTGGGGATTCCTGGGACTCAGAAGGGGGTTCTGCTGGTGCTGGAGTTTCTTCGCCTTCAGAAGCGTCTTGGGACTCGGAATCGGGAGTTTGAGCTATTAAAGGAGCGATCGCGTCGGATTCTGCGACGATCTTGGTTTCTTGTCTTAGAAAAGTCTGAAGCTCAATCTCTTGCCTATCCAATTCATTTGTGTTCTCTTGCAGCCAAGTGGTTTCTGCTGAGGACAAAGTTGGGTCAGTGGTTTCTCCCCTGGCTGAGTTGGATAAGTTGAGAATAGCTGTTGTAACAATAAAGAGTAAGACGAGAGGAGACAGCTTCACGTTTTTGATTTCGTTGAGCACTTCCACACACCCAAATAATTATTTTTGTTTCTGATCTGTTGCTTATTATTGACTAAACAGTCGGCAACAGACTACTAACATACCATAGAGAAGATTAGTCCCCGAAAATACAGACTAGACTTCGCCTGTAATGTTCCTCTCAACAGTTGCCAGTTATCAGTTGGATAGCTGCTTGGTCATTGCTTGGCTCGAATCAGATTAAGCGTTTTGGCTTTTTAGCTGAGCAATTTGTTCGAGAACTCTTTGCTGTACTTGCTGATAAGCAGCTTCTATTGCGCCTAGATCTCGGCGAAATCGGTCTTTATCCATCACTCTTGCCTTGGGATCGCTTTGCGCTTTGTCCCAAAGACGACAAGTATCGGGACTGATTTCGTCTGCCAAGAGCAGATGCCCTTGAGAGTCTAACCCAAATTCCAGCTTAAAGTCTACCAAAGTGATTCCGCAGCGATTGAAAAATTCGCTCAGATGTCGATTGATTTTGAGGGCCATTGCCTCTATTTGCTCTAGCTGTTCGGGAGTGGCAAGCTCTAAGATGAAAAGGCGATCGCGCGTTAATAAGGGATCTCCAAGCTCATCGTTTTTTAGATAAAATTCCACTAGCGGAAATGGTAAAATCTTTCCCTCTGGCAAACCGGTTTGTTTGCATAGACTGCCAGCCGCAATATTTCTGACGACGACTTCGATGGGAAGAATTTTAACGGCTCGCACGCGCAGGCGATCGCGCTCTGGGCGATCAATATAATGGGTAGGAATGCCGACGGATTCTAACCACTCAAACAAAGCTGCTGAAATCGCACAGTTAATTTCCCCTTTTCCCTGAATCTGTCCTCGTTTTTGAGCATTAAACGCGGTTGCATCATCCTTAAAATGGGTCAGGAGAATTTCTGCGTTTTCCGTAGGGTATAGAATTTTAGCTTTTCCTTCATAAAGTTTTTCTACCATAACAACATCCCATTTTTAAGACCAAGGCGATATGAAAATAACTGCCAGGGGATAGGACAATTGTAGAGCCTCGATCGCTCTAAAGACTTGTTTTTATCTGCCCTTCGGGCAAGGCAGTTCTCAGAAGGTTAAGTTATTGGTGAGATCTAAAATTTGATGCCTTATAGAGAGGTTGAGTCTTTTTGTTAAATTAGAGTTAAGTAAAGATTAAGTAAAGCTTAATAAAAAACAAGAACTACTTAAACAGCGATCGCAATCAATCTCAATAGAATATTAGGGTAAGTTAGGGAGGAAGATAGCAATGGCGGTTGACCGAGACAAAGAAAATTTTCTCTATCCTCGCAGTTCCTATCGGGGTGAGGTTAAACCAGAAAATTTGGTTTTCAATGCTAATTTGCAAGAATTTGCTCAGAAAGTCAGCTATATCTGTAATTTAGAAACTGGTGGTAAGATTAGCTCGATAGATGCTTACAAACAAATCAAAGCTCTCTGGAAAGATCTTCAACGTACCAAAAAACAACTGGGAATTGGTGGAGATCCCTTCGGTGGTAAGGAAGATAACGAGGAAGATAACCCCAATTCGTAAAAAAGGAGACGGGGAGCAGTTATCAGTTATCAGTTATCAGTTATCAGATTTTGGATTTTAGATGAAAGGATTAATTCTTCCCCTTCTGCCATCTGCCATCTGCCATCTGCCTTCTTTAACCAGTCACCAATCACCAATCACCAGTCACCAATTACCCATAACTGCATAGATGTCTCGTTCTAAAGCCTTACAGTATTATATTTTTGCCCGCCTGCTTCTCGCTCCGTTGATGCTATGGACGATTATTACAATTGTCTTTCTACTGATGCGGGCGACACCAGGAGATACGGCGGATGCTATTTTAGGAAATCGCGCCCCTGAAGAAGCTAAAGAAGCTCTCAGAGAGCAACTAAACTTAAATCGACCGATTTGGTGGCAATATTTAGATTATCTTGCACATTTATTGCGTTTAGATTTAGGAACCTCGATTACTAGCAAGGGAATGTCTGTCTGGGAGGTGATTCGAGAACATTTTCCAGCCACGGTAGAATTGGCATTTTACAGTATGATAGTTGCCATAGTCGTGGGTGTCGGGATTGGAATTTTTTCTGCTTCTCGTCCAGGAACGTCGGTTGATGTTGGCGGAAGACTATTTGGAATTATTACCTATTCTTTGCCCATCTTTTGGGTAGGAATGATTTTGCAATTAATTTTTTCCGTTCAGCTTGGTTGGTTTCCTCTGGGAACTCGTTTTCCCCTCAGCGAAACTCCACCTGCTACGATAACGGGTTTATATACGATTGATAGTCTCCTAACAGGCAATTTCGGTCAATTTTTCACTGCCTTATACTATTTGATAATGCCTAGTCTGACTTTGGGACTTCTTTTAAGCGGTATTTTTGAGAGGATTGTGCGGGTGAATTTAAGACAAACGCTGCAAGCAGATTACGTAGAAGCCGCTAGAGCGAGAGGAATTCCCGAAAGACGAATTATCATCGCCCATGCTTTGAAAAATGCCTTAATTCCAGTGATTACGGTTCTAGGACTGACCTTTGCTTCCTTATTGGGTGGAGCAGTTTTAACAGAAGTAACTTTTTCTTGGCCGGGTTTGGGAAATCGGTTATATGAAGCTATTTCTTTGCGAGATTACCCAACCGTGCAGGGAATTATGGTTTTTTTTGGCGCAATTGTCGTCGTTGCTAGCATTTTAATTGATCTTATCAATGCTTATATTGATCCTCGGATTCGTTACTAAGTTAAGGTGAGTGGCGAGGTGCGATACATTATTATCTTTTTTGCTAGTTTATTATTTCTAATTTCTTGCCAAAGAAATCCCCAAATTCAGCGTCCTCAAACGCTAGAACAAGATCCTTATATTCAAGTTTACTTCAACCATAATCAAGCTAAAGGTGCAGATTACACCGATTCTTATCGCCAAATTACTCGACCTGGAGATAACCTAGAACAAGTTATTATTGATGGTATTAATTCTGCGCGATCGCGTATAGATGTGGCCGTTCAAGAATTACGTTTACCCAAGATAGCTCAAGCATTGGCAGAACGATATAAAGCGGGAATTCAAGTCAGAGTAATTCTAGAAAATATCTATAACCGTCCTCTGAGCGAACTAGCACAGGTAGATATTAATAACTTTACTGAAAGAGAGCGCGATCGCTACAATGAATTTCTT
This sequence comes from uncultured Pleurocapsa sp., assembly GCA_964441015.1. GTDB lineage: Bacteria > Cyanobacteriota > Cyanobacteriia > Cyanobacteriales > Microcystaceae > Hydrococcus. Next base: position 532 of record CAYTUO010000247.1, on the reverse strand, counting down.
ACTTTTATCGATAAAAATAAAGACGGTCAACTCAGTCCTCAAGAAATCAATGAAGGCGATGCCTTAGTTATTCTACGCAATGCTCGCATTCCCATTATCGATGATACGGCTGACGGTTCTCAAGGAAGTGGTTTAATGCACCACAAATTTATCGTTATTGATGATATTACTGTCTTAGTCGGTTCTGCAAACTATACGCTTAGCGACATTCACGGCGATTTTACTAACTCTGAAACTAGAGGAAATGCTAATAATTTATTAAAAATAAATCAGCCTCAATTAGCACGACTTTTTACTGAAGAATTTAATCTCATGTGGGGCGATGGCGAGGGAGGACAATTAGATAGTAAATTTGGCCCCGATAAACCTATTCGTAAACCGCAGACACTAACTTTTGGTAGTACATCTATTACCGTACACTTCTCACCCAATTCATCAACAGTTTCTTGGAGTTTTACGAGCAATGGTTTAATTGGCAATACCCTTGAAAAAGCAACTCATTCAGTCGATTTAGCCTTATTTGTTTTTAGCG
>CAYTUO010000246.1:2487-7002 GCA_964441015.1 uncultured Pleurocapsa sp. | reverse complement strand
ACTAATATTTTCTGGTTTTCCTTACTTTAATCTATTCAATTGAAAACCGCTATGATGGGAGTGCGGGCAATGATTATCTATTTGGCGGTGAGGGCAATGACAGTCTCACCGGAGGACTAGGCAATGATGTCCTGCTAGGAGAAGGAGGCAATGATACGCTCATAGGCGGGCAGGGCGTTGATAATCTTATAGGCGGCGATGGCAGTGACTTATTTAGCTTTGCTGCTCCTACGGAAGGAATGGACATCATTACTGACTTTGCCACTAGTATCGATAAGATCGGCATTAATGCGGCTGGTTTTGGCGGCGGATTGGTAGCTGGCACGATTGATGCGAGTCAGTTCGTTTTAGGTACTGCGGCATTAGACGGAGGCGATCGCGTTATCTATAATCAATCTACTGGTACATTATTCTTCGATGCTGACGGTGCCGGCGCTAACGCTCAAGTTCAGTTTGCCACGCTTACTACTAATCCCGCGATTGATTTTAATGACATTGTTGTAATTTAAAACGCGATCGCGCTCTAAAGCGACTGTTTTGATGAAGAGGAGTAGGATTAGCTACTTCTCTTATTTTTTTAGCTGTCTTGGACGCAAGTTTTGCATCTATAGAACCCATTTGGGATCTTTGTATAATATCGGGGTAACAAGAATTAACCGACAGATGCCATATTCAAGTAGTTTGAGCGATAGGGAGTGGGAAATTATCAAACCTTTGTTACCTCAGAAAAAGAAAACTCGACCACCAAAATGGAGTAAAAGACAAATCTTAGACGGGATCTTCTATCAACTTAAAAATGGCTGTAATTGGTGTGACTTACCTAAAGAGCTACCACCGTATTCAACCGTATTTTGGCATTATAAGCAGTGGCGAGAGTCAGGAGTGATTGATGAAATCATGAAAGTTTTACATGAAAAAGTGCGAGCGGGTTGTAAAAAAAACCGCAATGGACAACTCTAATTATTATTGATTCCCAGGCAGTCAAAAATACTTGTAATGCTGGGAGCGACAGTAAGGGTTTTTGTTTTTATAAATCTACCAATGGCATTAAGAGGCATTTAGCAGTAGACAGTTTGGGATTTCCTTTTTTCACTCATTGTACTAAAGCTAATCTGACTGATGACCAAGGATTGATTGAAATGTTAACTATTAATATTGACTATTTCCAAGCCAAACCTTTAGAGCTACCGAAGACAACAATTCTTTTAGATAATAGAAAGAAGTAATTCGTGGATGGAAAGATGTAAGAGAGGAGTCAAAAATTTTGAGAGAACTTTATCCCATGCCACAACAAAGATTAATCTCTGTTTTATTCGACTTATGCTTAAAAGGTTAGCAGTCATCTAGATCCCAAATGGGTTCTATATAGTGAAATTTTGTAAGAAGTGCGATCGCAATCTTAATTTTATTGCGATCAATTTTATTTTGTGGCACTGCATCATTGCGGGATGTTTTATAATTAAGGAGAAACTTTTTGCGCTTGCGCGATCACCAACTGAAAAAGGAAGATGGACTGTCAAAAATGTGGCTCTAAATAATCTAAAAAAAATGTATTGCTGTATTCATCTCATTAGTCCTCTCTTTTGATTAAGCTAAAACGATCTGAAGCACTCGCTTCAAGTCTTTTAATTCTCCGACAATTCGTCGCACGGGTTGAGGCCAAACTCTAACGAGTGTAGGAGTAGCCGATACTTGATTGATTTCTGCTAGCTCTGGATGTTTCAAAATATCTATCACTTTTAGGGTATAAGGATGTTGAAGCTCCTGCTCCAAGACTTGATGCAGCATCTCCAGGGTTCGTTTGGTCACGATATCGTTGCCAGCAACAAAAAGACGCAGGACATAACCGCATATTTCTTCCTCAAAAGCAGCACTTTCTAGGAAGTCGCTAGAAGCTTGCCCGACTTTTAGGTTCATCAATGGACGATCGCTATTCAAACAGACGACCAAGTCATGGTTTTCCCAAAGTTGAGGAAGTTGATGGCGATAAGTCTCTAGAACAGCAGGGTTGCACGCTTCTTCTTGCCAAGGTGCCGTTTGCCAGACTAGCTCGTCAGTTTTAAAGATAGCATTGAGTAGGGGTTGATAGCGTTCGACTGCTGGATATACCTCAGCAAAAGTTTTTAGCTGCTGAGTCTGGGGATCGAGCCAGCGATCAATAGTCGCAGTATAGCCTGGGACTAAAAAATGAGGAGGTTCTGATAACCCCAGTAAGTCTTGCAAAGCAACGCATAGATTTAAATGCCAGCGATCGCGCTTACTGGGATCGAGACAGTAAACTAAATCTCCTCCAGGGGTAAATAAAGCAATGCCTTTAAAGATTTCAGGCACGATGGGAAGGTGATGGGTAATTGGTCAGTGGCGATCGAGATGGTTTTTTCCCAATCGCGACTCTTAGTGTTTAAATTCTACCGCGCAACATCATCGCTATCTCATTCGGCGTGGGCGATAATTCTAAGGCGGTTTCTTCAGTAATGCGTCCTTCTTGATAGAGGTTAAAGAGGGCTTGGTTGGTGGTGATCATGCCGTCAAACTCTCCTTCTTTCATCAGTTCTAGAATTTCGTCATTTTTCCCTTGGCGAATGTAATCTTTAATCGTTTCTGTGTTAATCAAGATGTCATGATAGGCAGCCCGTTTTCCATCTGTGGTACGGCACAATCCTTGGGCAATCACGGCAACTAGGGATTCTGCGATCGCAACTCGCATGGCCTCCTGTTCCTCGGCGCTGTAGAGGTTGAGAATACGTTCTATGGTCTTAACAGCGCTGTTGGTGTGCAAGGTTCCCATGACCAAGTGACCTGTCTGTGCTGCCTTTAAAGCAGTGTTCACGGTTTCTTTATCGCGCATTTCCCCCACCAGAATGAGATCGGGGTCTTCGCGCAAAGCAGCTTTGAGCGCATTGTCAAATTTTAAGGTATGGATGCCGACTTCCCGTTGTTTAATTAGAGAACGGCGGCTTTGGTGAACGAATTCGATGGGGTCTTCGATAGTGATGATGTGCTTGGGAAATTCCTTGTTGATGTAATCCACCATCGCTGCCATAGTGGTAGATTTACCCGAACCCGTAGGGCCAGTGACCAAAATGAGTCCTTTGTGAGCGTTGGAGACATCCTTGAAAACGGGTGGCAGTCGAAGCTGTTCTAGGGTCAGAATCTTCAAGGGGATCAAACGCAAGACCATCCCTGGCCCCTTAAGACTCTCAAAGATGTTAATACGAACGCGGGCAAATTCGTATTGGGTTGCACCGTCAAATTCCAGTTCTCTTTTAAAGCGTTGAACTTCTTCTTCGCTTAGCACCTCCCGCAGCCAACTCATGAAGGTGTTAATATCTGTCTCTGGATATTCCATAATGATAATTTCACCGCGATCGCGCATGCGCGGTACTTCTCCCACTCCCAGGTGAAGGTCGGAGTATCCCTCATCAAAAGCACGACGGATCATTTGTTCGAGCGATGGTTGATTGGGGGCGCGTCCTTGTGCTTTGGTAGGGGGCGGTGGCGGTGGAGCAAGGGGACGCATATTCTGAGGCGGATTGGCTGGAGGGGGTGGGGGTACTGGTGGAACAGAACGCGGTGCCTGAGTCATAGGAGTCTCCAGATTCTACAAAACCTAATGTTGATTGGGATTTATGGCATATCTTTGCATTTTTCATTGATAGTATTCCCAAAACGGCAGCCTCGTTAACATCGATGACAGCAAAATAATCTGAATATCCTTATGTAAGTTAGTATGGCAACTCCCCTTTCTGCTCTAGGTGCAACCCTTGATACTTCCACGCCTGCCGATCCAGAACTGAGAATTAAATGGAGCGCGATCAATACAGTTTTAAACTGGACAACTGCCCTAACAGCAGAGACAGTAGATCTCGATCCTTGGGTCACTTCGATTTTAGTACGGCAATTCTCCCAAAACGAGTACACAAAACCGGACACGCTCAAACGATTATTTTTACTATTCTAATTATTGAAGGTAGTAGTGAAACCAAACTCAAACTAACTCCTTCAACTCCTCATTCAACTCCTAGAATTGGAGGTGGAATCTATGGCACTTGTTCGCTGGGAACCTTTCAGAGAAATTGAATCTTTACAAAGACAAATGAATCGCTTGTTTGAGGCGCTGACACCTACAACTTTTGGGGATGGCGAAAAATTCGGTTTAGCCCATGTACCAGCAGCAGAAATGACGGAAACCCCTGAAGCTATTCTTCTGAAACTAGAAGTGCCAGGTTTAGAAGCTAAAGACATCGATATCGAAGTCACTGCTGATTCTATTAGCATTAGCGGCGAGCGCAAATCTGAAACCAAAACCGAAGAAGAAGGCGTAACTCGCACAGAATTCCGCTATGGGCAATTTCGTCGTACAATCCCATTACCTGTCCGCATTGAAAATACCAATGTGAAGGCTGAATATAAAGATGGGATCTTGAATCTTACGCTGCCCAAAGCCGAAGAAGAAAAGCACAAAGTTATCAAAGTTAATCTCGGCTAAGATTTGTTAATCTTTTGCGATAATTC
>CAYTUO010000246.1:0-2477 GCA_964441015.1 uncultured Pleurocapsa sp. | reverse complement strand
GACAAATTCTTAGAAATGAGTTAAGCAATGGGGTGGGTAATGGCCCACCCTTTTTTTTAGGCTCCTACAGCTTCTTTAGCAGCATACATTACCTCAAGGGTAATCTCAGTCAGGCCGCGATCGCGAGCAAATTTTTCAGTATTTCGCTTCACTTTACCGCGTACAAAACCAGGAATTTTATTCAATTCTGCCAAAGCTTCTCTGTTCCAATTCAAATCAGAATCAGCAGAAATTCCTTTAGTAATAACTTCCTTGGTATCGTGTCCGCCGAAGATTTCTAAGAGATGATCTTCCATCCCCAAAGTGAAGGAATTGTACACCAAATCGGCAATTTGATTCGTTCCTTCATACCCCACAAAGGGACGATAACCGATGGGGAAATTTTGAATGTGAATCGGTGCCGCAATTACGCCGCAGGGAATATCTAAACGCTTACCGACGTGGCGTTCCATTTGCGTACCAAAGATAGCAGCAGGTTCGAGACGTGCGATCGCGTCGCCAATTGCCCCGTTATCATCGCTAATAAGGACTTCATCGCAATACTCGCTCACTTGCTCTTTGAACCACTCAGCATCGTACTTGCAGTAGGTTCCCGCCAGCACCACATGAATTCCCATCTCTCGCGCCAAAACCTTAGTCAGCGCCGCCGCATGAGTATTATCGCCAAAAACAACGGCTTTCTTACCCGTTAAATTCTGACAATCGATGGAACGAGAGAACCAAGCAGCTTGAGAAACGTAGAGAGTTTGATTGTTAATATACTCTTCGTAGTCAACGTTTGCCCCTTGTTCGTTGAGGATTTGCCCAATCTTGCGAATGCAACGAGCCGTTTCGACTACGCCCATTGGGGTAATATCGACGTAGGGCATTCCAAATTCTTGTTCGAGGTAGTGCGCCGCCATCAAACCGACTTCGCGATAAGGGATTAAATTAAACCAAGCGCGAGGTAAATTTTTCAGGTTGTGAACGCAAGCACCTTCAGGAATCACTTCATTGACCTCAATTCCCAAATCTGCCATCAACCGCTTTAATTCGGTGCAGTCGTGCTGATTGTGGAAACCAAGGGTCGTAATCCCGATAATGTTAACGGAAGGTTTTTCCGTCTTTCCTTGGGGAATTTCTCCCTTCTTTCTCGCTTTTTCGAGATAGTATTGGACAATTTGGTTGAGGGTTTTGTCTGCTGCTTGTAGTTCATTAACGCGATAGTGATTCACGTCTGCAAGCATGACATCACCTTTAGATTCCATCTGAGCGCGTTCTACAAAGTTTTGTAAGTCTTCTTGTAGAATGCTGGAAGTGCAGGTAGGCGTTAGAACGATGAGGTCAGGCGTTTCTTCAGAGTCTTTGCGGACGATATTTTCGACTACTTTCTCTTGAGAACCCCGTGCGAGAACGTTGCGATCGACAATACTAGCAGTTACTGGGGTAAAATTCCGCTCCCGTTCTAACATAGAGCGCATGACGTTGAAATAATCGTCTCCTAATGGAGCGTGCATGATCGCGTGGACGTTCTTAAAAGAACTGGCAATGCGGAGAGTGCCGATATGAGCGGGGCCTGCATACATCCAGTAGGCTAATTTCATAGAGTTCTCCCTTGTGCTGTCAGAAAGTAATGGGGTGCGGATAAGCGAAAAATAATGACATTGAGTTTTAAGCTCTATTTGATTTTCTCAGACTTGGAACCTCTCGCAAGCAGCCACCTCCAGGAGTTTACAAAAAGATCAATTGCTGTAATGCTGTTGCTGATTGGGGTTTAGAATCGGACTTAAACAATAAAAGTGTTGTTTAATTGCAATAAATCTTAATGTCTGAGCCACTAATAGAGGCAAATCTTGCGCCACTACAAGGACTAATAACGAATGACTAATGACCAATTCTTTTTGATTTTGTTGTGGGATATTCTAAATATTGTTTGGTTAGCGCTAGGGTTATTTTTGGCAGGAATTATAGAAGGGTTTCTTTGGAAAACTCAATGGTTTGCATTAGCTAATCAGCCTATTAACAAAGAGCTTTTTGGAGAAAACAAACGCTGGAGAGGTTTGATTACTCTTCCTTTGACTAATACAATTAGTACTTTTTTATTTCAATTATTAGAAAAGTTTTTCCCACTGGGAGATAATTTTATCTTTTTTTATAACTTTAATTTTATTGAGTATGGTCTATTGGTTGGATTTATCTTCAATCTCTCAGAATTACCTAACTCTTTTGTTAAGCGTCGTCTAAAAATTCCTCCTGGAGATGAAAGCAATCGAATGATTTATTTTATCGACCATATGGATTCTACTTATGGAGTACTGATTTTATATTGGCTATATTTTAAATTTCCCTTTCATTTTATTGCGACGGGATTAATTCTTGCTCCGATTCTGTTTATTGGAGCGACATGGGTACGTAAAAGAATAGGATTGAAATGAGATGGGGAACAGTTATCAGTTATCAGTGTCAGGAGTCGTAGAGACGTTGCACTGCAACGTCTG
>CAYTUO010000245.1:0-7015 GCA_964441015.1 uncultured Pleurocapsa sp. | reverse complement strand
GCTGGTTTACCCACTGCTGTTATTATGAGCCACCCAATTGAAAACCGCTATATTCGTTCCTGATATCCAGCGAGGCGTGGCAGTTTGTGGAGCGGCGGGAACGGGAAAAACCTTTAGCGCTATCGATCCGATGATTCGCTCGGCGCTCGACCAGGGTTTGCCGACAATTTTGTACGATTTTAAGTTTCCTGCCCAAACCAGTCGGAGCGTGGCTTATGCCTTAAAAAGAGGCTATCGGGTGCGGTTTTTTACACCAGGATGGTCAGGGAGCGATACCTGCAATCTTTTAGATTTTTTGCACGATGAGGAGGATGCGGTAGCAGCCGGACAGTTGGCGACTACAATTGCCAAGAACATCGACCTCAACGCCAATGCCAAGGGCGACAAGTTTTTCGAGGAGGCTGGGGCGACATTGGTAGAAGGAATGTTCCTGCTAGCAAAAGCCGTGGGGCAAGTCAAGGGAAAAGAATATGCTGATTTGATGACGGCATCGGCGATTCTCTCTTTACCGAACCTGGGCAAGCGTTTGGAGTTCTCTCGCGCCCGGATGCAGTTTCCGCTCTGGACGATGCGACCGCTCGACCAGTTGATTTCCGTGTGTAACTCGCCAGAAACTGAGGGGGGAATTGTCGGGACGGCGCAGCGAATTTTCCAGAAGTTTTTGAAGAAAGATTTCATGGGGGCATTTTGCGGCTCTTCTACCTTACCGCTCGATTTGGATGGTCGGGAGATGATCGTCTTCGGACTAGATCGCAACAATCGCGATATCGTCGGGCCGCTACTGGCAGCCACCTTGCACATGACGGTATCGCGTAACCTCTCTCGCGTCGAACCTAGAGCCGCTCCGTTGTGCGTCTTTCTCGACGAGTTACCCACGCTGTATCTGCCGCAGTTGTGGGAATGGCTGACGCAGAACCGTGAAGATGGCTTTTGCGGGATCGTTGGCTTTCAGAATTTGGCGCAGTTGGAGAAAGTCTACGGCAAAGAAGTGGCTCGCATTATTTTTGGCAACTGTGCCACTAAATTTCTCTTCAATCCTCAAGAGGTTGAGTCAGCCAAATATTTTGCCGATATTTTAGGAGAATTTGACTTGACTTATTCGACCAAAAGTCGCTCGCACAGTTCGGGTCAAGGGGGTGGCTCAAATCGCTCTACCTCCGACAATCGTCAAAAGCGGTTTCTCTGGGAACCGTCTCAGTTTCTCAAGATGGGGACGGGAAGGGCGATTTTTATCAGCCCGGCTCATCAGCGAGCCGGGGAAGAATACGTTCCCATCCGTCAGAAAATCCGAATTTCACGCTCAGATCTCGACGAGATGGAGTGGTCTTGCCAGCAGTGGTCGAAGACTTGGGCTTATTTTTCCAAGACAAGGGGGACTGAAATTTCTGACGAGATTCGACGAGCGCAGTTTGAAGAGCGATATCGCCTGGCGTGCGAATTATTTCCCTTGCCAGAACAAGCAGCATCAGGAGGGCGGCCAACCCATCGTTCGAGCGAGCCGCTCCCATCAATTGAAGCACTTACTGTTTAGGAAATTTTCAGGATGGACAAACGCAGGCAAGACCTAGAAAAAGCTTTATCCCTACCGAATTTAGAGAGCGATTTCCTCCCCCAGACGATTGAGTTTTTTGACGAGAGAGGATTGCTGTTGAGCCAGTCGGGGGCGGGAATTCTCGATTGTCCGCGACAGCTAGGGGTTAAATCCGAGTATCTGGCGGTTTATTTTGATGGCGAGTTGGGATTTTTTAGTGAAGGAGGGCAAGTATTACTCAACCGAATTAGCTTATTAGCTAGAGAAAACTTATTTTGGCACTAACCAGGAGACTCCAATGGTCATGACGGTCAACGAAGGACAGACTGCGGCAATGCAACAAGTTTTGATGCGGTTTTGGGAAGAATTAGCCCGTCAAAAAGATTGGCTCTTCGATGAAGCCAAGAAATCGTTTTCTGCTGAGCAGGAAAGTCCAGAGCCGCCAAACATCAAAATGCAGGTATATCGTCAAGGACAATTAATTTATGGCGCTCAGGACGGGCCACCAATCGAGTCTATCGACCCACGCTTCGTCGGACAGCTAGAAGTGCTACAATCTCTCGGTGTTGGAACGCAGGTAGCAACAGCAGCCGGAATCCGAGTAGAGGCACTCGTCAAACAAGGCGGCCAAGAAGTCACTCGTCAAACGCTATTTCAAACTGATGAAACGGGAACGGTTAAAATTAACATTCTGAGTCCGCCAATTGAGCGAAAAACCGGATTAGACGTTGTTAGGGAGCATTTGAGTGCCTTGAAAGAGGAGTCGGTACGAGAAGAGTCCCTTTATCTAAAATCGCTGCTGCTTGAGATCAAGCAACTTTATTCGGCTCAAGAGAAGATGTTTGGTCTCATCGACCAACAACAGCAGGATTTAAAGGAGCTTCGCCAACAACGCCTACTCCAACCGCACCAACCGAATTGGTGGCAGCGATTGGGCAACCGTTGGAAAAGTTTTGATGAATCTTTTAAGCGAGCGCACCAGGAACGCGAAGGGGCTAAAGCTCTTCTGGCTCTCTTTCGACGGGAGGTCGAACCGGACGGGAAATTGTTTGAAGGGATGGAATACGCCATCGCCCGCGATGGCTCTCGCTATTCTTTCCGAGAGCGCCAGGGAACCGAATTAATGCGATTTGAGGTGAATCAGTCGGGTGGGATTGTTGTGGAGAGCAGCCAACTTCAGCCGCGCCAATTAGAAGAATTAGCTCAATTACGAGAAAATTTGCGCTCTGTGAGCGACTTACCAGCTTCATTTGCCTCAAGGGATACATTGGCTCGAAAACGTTCCGGCTTTATTAGCTCAATTGCGGGGTTGGGAAAGCCAATGCTTGCAATCTCAACTGATAGAGTTAGTCTCTCGTTGCTCCCGCTCACCCAACCAGTATTTGGTTTTATTCGACTCTCAAGAGCAAGCGCTGCCGTCTTATCTAGAAGGGTTATTCCCTCACTTGACCATGCCTTTACCAGGAGTGGCAGAAATTCAACAATTAATGCAGCAAGCTGGAATCGCCCAAACCGATGACCGCTTGGCTTTGTCGGTTTCGGGTTTATCTGCCCAAGAAATTAGTCTGGGGCTGCAATTAGTGCAAAAAAAAGGGGGTACTCTTGTGGGGAGCTTGCTGGCTTACAAGCGAGAGCGCCTCAAAAGTTGGGGATTAGAATTCCTACCGTCTCCAGAGATTCAATCGTTTGGCGGACTCGCTCGCCTTAAGCAAGCAATCGAGCGAGTATCAATCGATTATTCTCAAAAAGCCAAAAATTATCATCTTCCTCTCCCCAAAGGTTGGTTGTTAGTCGGGCCGCCTGGAACGGGGAAGACATTTGCTGCTAAAGTCTGTGCCGCCCAACTGGGATTTCCCCTCATCAGCGTGGGCGTGGATTTGGTCAAGTCTCGCGGTTCGGCTTATCTCAAACAGTTGCTTGGGCGAATCGAGGCAGCCTCTCCGGCTGTTTGCTATTTTGACGAGTTTGATAAATTTTTTAGTGCCAGTTCTCAATCGGGAGAAGATAGCCAGTCTAAAGAAGTTTTGGCAGTTCTGCTGACGTGGTTGTCGGAAAAAACGACAAAAACGTTTGTTATTGCTACCTTGAATCGCTTAGATGCTTTGCCCCCCGAACTGACGAGAGTGGGGCGCTTTGACAAGATTTACTACGTGGGTTTTCCGAGCGCGATTGAGCGTAAAGAAATCCTTCAACTGCATTCAACTCGCTTTGACCCCCGATACGGACTCGGAGACGGTCCTTTAACCACGAGAGATTGGCGCATTCTGCTGGGGCGGACTCAAAATTGTACTGGGGCAGCATTGGTGACAAGTTAAGGTTGTGTGCAATTTGTCAAGAACATGATGACAAAATGTTACTATGTCGTCTATACTTTGCTAATTAAGGCTTTTGAGACTTTTTTCGGTTGGCGATCGCGTGCTCTAGAAGCGCGATCGCCAACCCAGTAGACAGTAAGATGAAAAATGACCGAGATCGAGGCAAAAGTCAGCAAAAGTCCCAAATCCCAATACTAGCAAGCGATTGAGAGCTTGATTAAGATTAGTTAACCCATGCTTGACAAATAGGATTTTGTCTTAACTTGTCACCAATGCTGGGGCAGAACTGAAATGGATTGTTGAAACGGCGGCTCGCCTTCAGTTTTATCAAGGCGTTACCTTGTTGCGACTCTCTTTAGATGATTTTTTAAACGCTCGCTCTCAGATTACGCCTCTTTATCACCGGGATAGCGAAAGGCTCTTGGCGATGGAGAACCGCGCCCGTTTCTTCGCCGAACCCGCTTCAGAACCCGATACTTCAGAATATGCTCCTGTCAGTTTTAGTTTGTGGGGCGATTCCGAGCCAATCCGTCGAGCGCACCCGGAGGAGGTTCCCTTTGAAAAATAGAACGATTAAGTTTCAACTGAGACTGACACAATCGGAAAAACAGCACTTAGAATCGGTCGCCAATCGAGCGCGTTTGTCCCTTTCTGAAACGGTGCGAAAGCTCATCAGAGGACAATTACTTCCGCCTCAAACCGAACTAAGTCTCAAAACTTATCTCGAACTCGGACAAATTGGCCAGAATTTAGCCCTCATTGCCCATCGTCTCAGCCGTCAACAACCCGCTCATTGCCCTATTTCCTCTTCTACTTTAGTCGAGCTATTAAAAGCTGTTGCCTCTGTTGATGAAAATCTCCAGCAAATCCGACAGCAACTCTCTCGCCCAGTGGTATGTTTGTCCAACAAACATAATACTAGTGATAAGTGCATTTTGAATAAGTAATCTTAAAATTAAGACAATTACTCCAGTTTTTTAGGGATAATTAAGGAGCAATCGGCAATAGTACTTTCCCTATGTGACTAGACTCTCCTCTGATCACGATAGTTCCTACCCAGAATTATCCCTTTCTGCTCCTCTCCCCCTTACTCGACACCCCGCTTCCGTTTACTTGTCCCAACTCAATGGGCGTTCTAAAAAGACGATGCGCCGCCATCTCGATTTAATCGCCGCTTCTCTTACTCAATCAGCTTGCGATGCTTTAACTCTCGATTGGGCTGCTCTGCGCTATTCTCATACGGCCGCTTTACGCGAACTTTTGCGCCAGCGCTATGCCCCTAGCACGGTCAATCAAATGCTTTGTGCTCTCAGACGGGTTTTGCAGGAGGCTCGGAAATTGAAGTTGATTTCTCCAGAAGATTTGGCTGACGCGCTCGCTCTCAAGTCTGTGCCAGTCAACGCGCAGTTGAAAGGTCGGCTGTTGGACGATTGGGAAGTCAAAGCTTTGCTCGATGTCTGTCGCTGTGACCCTATGCCGATTGGCAGGCGAGATGCTGCTTTGCTGGTTCTGTTGCTGGCTGGTGGACTGCGCCGCTCTGAAGCGGTCAATCTCGATTTAGTTCATTTAGATCTCTCTTCGGGCGTGCTACAGATTAATGGAGCCAAAGGCGGGAAAAATCGCTCGATTTTTCTCCCTTCCAACAGCCAGCCCCTTGTCCATGACTGGTTAGCCGTTCGCGGAGGGGAGCGAGGACCTCTATTGGTGGCCATTTCTAAGAGCCAGCAACTCCTGTGGCGGCGATTGTCTACTCAGTCTGTCCTCTACATTTTGCAAAAACGGGCGCAATCGGCGGGGCTTGACGGTTGCAGTCCTCACGACTGCCGCCGCACTTATATCAGTAATTTGTTGTCGGCGGGGGTGGATTTGGTTACTGCTTCTCGCTTAGCTGGCCATGCCTCTCCTTTAACGACGGCTAAATACGACCGCCGGGGTGACGAAGCTAAGCGACGAGCCGTTGAGTTGTTAAATTTTCCGTTTTCTTAGATGCACAATTGTTCAATGTCGAGAAGCACTTCTAGCAATCGCTTTTCTAGGGGCGATAGCTGAGCTTTTTTGCCAAAAATCCGCAGTAGAGCCTGCGTGCTTTCTTCTTTTTGGATTTCAGCCGGAATTTGCTCAAATAGCTCGCACATTTCCCGAATTTGCCTTTCTTGGTCGAACGAAAAATCCGAGTGGGTTAAGTCTGAGCTGGGAATGTTGGGGACTTCTCCCAAACTGGTTTTGAGAGCGCAAGTGTGAGGGGAACTCTTGACGATTACGGCCCAGCCGCCATTGAGTCCTCTCAATGAGGGACTCTCGCTTTTGGCTATCAAACAAATGTCATCGACTTCAAAGGGGTTGGCTTCTATTTGTTCATTTTTTAAGCAGTTAACGACTTCGCGGATTGTTCTTGCTGGTGGGAGTTGACCGGAGTGTTTTCTGAGTGCTTCTTGCCAGGCTTGTTTCCAATCTTGTGCCTTTGAGCCTAGTCTGAGTAGCTCGCGGCAATATATTTCTCGTATCGGCAGCAGTCCTCCTACCTGTTGCAGAAACATCTGGTCGCCTCGGAAGGCATCGATGACTTCGACTGCCCCCATCAAATAAAATTGGTAGCGTTTGCCGAAATTGAACTTTTCTTGGGCGTAATCTTCAAATCTTTGCGCGCTCTCTCGATGCAAGTTGTTTTCCTTTAATTGTTTCAAAGCCAATCCTACTTGGTAGAACCCTAGCATGGCTTGCTGTAAACCTTCGATGATCTCGGCTTCAAGCAGCGACTTCAGTTGCCGTTCTTCGTCGCTTAGCTCAAACGGAGTTTTTTCGGGTAGGACTTCTACTGTGACTGTTGAGATTTCTTCACCAAGAGAAGCGTCTTCAGCACTGACCATAAACGGTTACACTTTTCTAAGAAGTCTATTGTTCTGATTCCATCGTTGTTGGGGGGTAGTCACGATTTATTTCTCTTTTCCGAATACAGATGCCAAATCTGTATTTTAGCAGTTTTCTGATGCGCTCGCGACGGCTCGTTATCTAAAACAAGTATCCAGTCTGTTTCTCCTGCCCTTAAGTACAGGCGGTCATCTCTCATAAAACTACAGCTTCTCGCAACACTTTATCTCTAATTAACTCATGAACAGAGAGTGATAACCTGAGAAATATGGGGAGCGAACTTGCCTTTAGAATTTTGGAA
>CAYTUO010000244.1:4904-7043 GCA_964441015.1 uncultured Pleurocapsa sp. | reverse complement strand
GCTTTGTAAATCGAACTTTTCAAAGATTGTTGAGACCAGGGGGTCAGTCCGACTAATTGTCCTAAATCTACCATCCAGAGGATTTCTCCCCGCCAGTTGTACACTCCCATCACCCAAGGAGGCATATGGGGAATAGGGACAATCTGGCCGAGGGGAATTGTCAGTACTTCTGTCAACTGAGCCACAGGCAACATGACTTTCGTGTCTGGCTCAAGATAAAATCGCAAAAACTGCTCCTCTCCTCCTCGTCCACCCGCTCCCAGAAACGACCCCCCAGGAACTCGAAGGAACGCTTCGGACATCATAATTGTTTCTCCTTAACGATTAGCGATTCGCTCAAAGCTGAAAGCTTTATTGTTTGATCAGTTGTTTAACAGTACGGACGAACTCTTCTTGATCGATGGGCTTAGGGATATAGGCATCTGCCCCTTGCTTCATTCCCCAAAATTTATCCATCTCGCTGCCTTTGGTTGAACAGATAATAATAGGAATGGTGCGGGTAGAGGCTTCTGCTTTGAGTTCGCGGCAGATTTCAAAGCCACTGCGGCCTGGTAACACCACGTCCAAGACAATGACATCGGGTCGAGTACTTTTGACTTTTTCTAGGGCTTCTTCTCCGCTAGAAGCGAGCGAGACATTGATCCCTTCTTGTTCCAAGCAGCTAGAAATAATTTGTCTTTCTGTTAGAGAATCATCCACAACTAGGGCGGTACCCATGAACTTTTACCTCAATTAACGCGCAAAAAAACCAGAAAACTAATGGGGGCTAACGCATCTTTTCGGGAGCTACATTTAGCATTCCCAGAAATTTTACTTAAGTAACAGGATTTTATGGGAATTTAAGATTTAGTCTACCGTTAAATTCTCCTTTGAGTAGGACTAGGTAGGATTTTCTTGTCTGAGATGCTTGCGAATCGTTTCAATCACCAATTCTGGCTCGACGGGTTTGCTCATAAAGTCAGTAGAACCAACCATCTTGGCTCTCACGCGGTCAACGATGCCGTCATTGCCTGTCAGAATGACGATGGGAGTATCTTTAAAAAAGGTCATTCGGCGCAACTGTCCGCAAATTTCATAGCCGTTGGCATTGGGCATGACCAGATCTAGGAAGATTAAATCTGGCTTGCGGGCAAGTAGAATCGCGATCGCTCGGAGGGGATCGTTGATGCCGACAAATTGGTAGTTGGCAGCCGTGAGAATTTTCTCCATCGTCTGGCACATCAGGGGACTATCGTCAATGCAGGCAATGAGAGGGGCTTTACTAGAAGTCGTTTGGGCTGACGTACCGCCAGGAGCGGGAGGAGCAATCGGAGAGGCAGCATCGGGAACGTTTACCAATTCCACCAAACCCATTTGGATATAGGGCAGCAGCGAACTAATCACTGGCAAGACATAGCGCTTCATGCGGATTGACAAGTCGCGCAGGGTTTGCTGTCCGTCGAGGAGTTGGCTGAGGGTTTGGTAAACTTGGGGATTGGTTTTCTGCTGGAGTTGTTCGGGGTGGATGATTTTGGGTGCCAAGTTAGGAGAGCGATCGGCAATTTTGGCTTCTTGCCAAGCCCCCCAAAGCTGTTGCGCTTCGGCAATGACTTGTTCGGCATCGAGCAAAACCAATCTGGGAGGCAGAAGAACGTCGGGCTTGAATTCACAAGCAACTGCCGTTCCCTGAGTGATATCAAACAGAATCTCGACGATGGCGGCGCGAATCATTTTCGCAGCTTGTTCGCGGGCAATTTTTTGCTGTTCTACCCACAGACACAATAGCTCGTATTCCCAACAGACTTTTAATTTTTCCGGGGCGATAGTGGCGAGATCCACCTGTACGGTTGCGGGTTGGGAAGCGATCTGAGGGACATGAGTAATCAGGTTTCTTCTCCAGCGCCTTACCGGATGAACTCCACCTGTGGCATAGATAATACGACTCAGGTAGAAATAAAAAAACCATTTCTCTCCCTTGGGGCTAGTCAGCACTAATTGACCGCTAAATCGATTTTGCTTAAGCGATTCAAAAAACTCAGCTTGTTTTGTAGCATTAAAATCCCTAATGACTAGAGGATTTGGGAAAGGAGGATTAGCAGTCATCATGGCTACGCTTTAACTTAATAAACAAATTTTAGAAGCTTCAATGTCTAGAATTCC
>CAYTUO010000244.1:3349-4894 GCA_964441015.1 uncultured Pleurocapsa sp. | reverse complement strand
ACTGAAGTAACACCGAACTGATGTCAGAATGGTCGCACTCGGAAAATGGGTGAGTGTCAATCTTTCACCAATTCTTTAGTATTCTTTTATTTTTATCGGTTTTGTAGATATCTTTCAATCAACAAGATCGCCACTAGATCGTCAACCGGACGGGGAGGTAGTCGCATCCCTTGAGGAATGAAGCGTTGAAGTCCTTGAGCGGGATACATTTGCCAATAGCGATCGCGGGCTTCTAGGGAACTATTGCGTTCGTCTATCATCGAGATGGATATTGAGGGGGGTAACTGCTCCTCTAGCTGCCGTCGCCACTGTTTAGCTGTTGTTTGGTTGCCCATGACTAAGCATTCGATGGGATATTGTTGGCAGAGGGATTTAATAGTAGCGATCGCTTTTTCAGCCGCAACGACCTGATGGTAGTGGAGTTGACGATCTGCTTCCATTACTGCCACACCGCATTTATCTCGTCCGGGATCGAAGCCTAGAATCATCTCAGTTATCAGTTATCAGTTATCAGTTATCAGTTATCAGTTATCAGTTAAAAGATGACTCAGGGTTTAAAATTTATTTGAATTTTGAATGCAAGAATTTTTAATTGCTTATTAGGATATTTACTCTCTAATTTCGGATTTCATCCGTTCCAGGGTCATGTGCATTTGAGCAAACATTTGCTCGGGGGTGATGCCAAATTGACTCAGTTGAGTCTTAAGCTGCTGTACTGTCATTTGCGCCATGAAGTCTTCAGAAAGCTCGAAGCGTTTCATAAAGATTTTATAGCGCTCCATTAACTCTTCCATTTTTTCAATAAAAATTTTTTTCCCTTCTCGGTCAAATTTTCCGTACTCGCTGCCGAGTTGCATCAGAGATTGATAATCTTCAAATAACTGTTTAGCCTCTTGCTGAACGACTTCTGAATCAAAGAATCCCATTTTTCCCTAGCCCTTGAACAATCCAATTGATTAAATTGCACTACTCCCGACGGAGTTCTGTCCTTATTTTAGAAGAGTCGAAACTTCCTTGGAGATACGGTAAACCGTATTGTTACAGTCGGTAGCGAGGATCGGGGGTGGGTTGTGCGATCGCGAGGGCGGAACTCTTAAGTCTCTCAAACTGTCTCCTATTGCTAAACTGATACAGAACATCGTTACTCGAATGGTCACATCTCACGCCTGAGTTCATGGTTCATATCAAGCGCGTGGAATTATCCCACTTTAAATCTTTTGGTGGCACGACTTCAGTTCCTTTTTTACCCGGATTTACCGTCATTTCGGGCCCTAACGGTTCTGGTAAATCTAATATCTTAGATGCGCTATTATTTTGTCTGGGTCTGGCTACATCGAAGGGAATGCGTGCAGAACGTCTCCCGGATTTGGTCAATCACAACCACAGCAACAATCGCAATACGACTGAAACTAACGTCTCTGTCACCTTCGATTTATCAGATTTAGATGTTTCTGGCAATTTAGAAAGCCAAAATGGTCATCGAAAAGATCTGGTGGGTATAACCGACGATCTCAACTCATTGTCTTGCGAACCAAACCATTCTAA
>CAYTUO010000244.1:0-3339 GCA_964441015.1 uncultured Pleurocapsa sp. | reverse complement strand
ACGGTTAGCCGACGCTTGCGAGTCACTAAAGCAGGAACCTACTCTTCTAACTTTTACATTAACGGCGAACCTTGTAGTGTTAGCGAACTTCATGAAGAACTAAACCGTCTGCGGATTTATCCTGAAGGTTACAACGTCGTTTTGCAAGGAGATGTCACCCGCATTATCACCATGAACTCGCGGGAGAGACGAGAGATTATTGACGAACTGGCGGGAATTGCACAATTTGATCGCAAAATTGAGAAAACGAAGGAAACTTTAGAATCGGTTCGCGAACGAGAAGAACGCTATAAATTGATTGAAGAAGAATTACAGCGATCGCTCGAACGTTTGGCAGCCGATCGCCTTAAAGCAGAAAAATATAACAAGCTAAAAGCGACCATTCAAGAAAAGCAGCAGTGGGAAGCGGTTTTAAGGGTGCGATCGCTACAGGAAAAAGAACAGCAATTACAAACTCAAATTACCGCAATCCAGATAGAAAAAGTTCAGCTAACTGAACAACTCAACGGACTGGCAGGGCAAATCAGTCAAGCTGCCAGCTATCGCGATCGCCTCAATCATAAAGTAAAAGCGTTAGGAGAAGAAGAACAACTTTCTGTTGCTTCCCAACTGGCGACGCAAAAAGCCAAACGCCATCAACTGCAACAGCGACAGCAGGAATTAGAAGCGCTTGTCCAACAAATGCAAGTTAATCGCGATCGCACCCAAGGAGAAATCGAACAATATCAGCAAACAAGAGTGCATCTGAGTGAAGAGAAAAGCCAACTAGAGAGGGAATTTATTCCTTCTCTGATTGTTCAACGCAACCAAGCCAAAGAAATCTTACAACACAGTCGAGAACAAGCCAACGCGATCGCACAAGCATCCGAGGCCTGGGTGCAGGAACAAACCTCTCTAAACCGCAAAATTAGCGCTATCCAGGAAACTCTAAACCCCCAACGTACCGAACACGCTAAACTAACAGAACGCTACAACCAGCTTGAGAAAATCATCGAAGAACAAGCTCAACGCCTGCAAGTCGCCGAACAAGAAATTATCAGCAAACAGGCGGATATTACTCATTTATCGACTCAAGTTACGACTTGTGAACAACAGATTCAAACCCTAGCGCAACAGTTAGCCACCGCCGAACAAGAACGCAGCATTCAGCAAGACACCCAAACCCGTCTCCTCAAAGAACAACGAGAAAAGCAACGCCAACTCGATAAACTCGAAGCAACCAAACAAGCACAACAAGAAGCCCAAGGAACCTATGCTACCCAGATAATTTTACAATCCGATCTTGGGGGGGTTTGCGGATTAATTGCCCAACTCGGACAGGTCGATCCTCGCTATCAGTTGGCCTTGGAGATTGCAGCAGGCGGACGGTTAGGGTATGTTGTTGTCGAAGATGATAGCGTAGCGGCAGCAGGAATCGAATTACTCAAGCAAAAACGAGCCGGACGGGCCACTTTTCTCCCCCTCAACAAAATTCAGCCTCCTCGTTTCCATGAAACTGTAGCGCTTCGGTACGCCAAAGGATTTATTGACTTAGCTGTCAATTTAGTTGAATGCAACCCCCGTTATCGCAACATTTTTCTTTATGTTTTTGGCAGTACCATTGTTTTTGAAACCCTCGACGATGCACGTCCCTACCTGGGAAAACATCGCATGGTGACTCTAGAAGGGGAGCTTCTCGAAACCAGTGGGGCGATGACCGGGGGAAGTAAACCGACTCGCTCTTCTATTCATTTTGGCGTGTCAAGTAGTGGGGAGTCAGAAGAAGTTGAACTTCTCAAACGACGTTTAGCAGAAATTGAGCAGATTTTGTCTCGTAGCGAACAAGTTTCTGAGCAAAAAACGTCATTGGTCAAGAAATTAACGCAAGAGTTAACCGAAGCGCGACAAAAGGGAAGAGAACAGCAGCTACAGTTAGAACAGTTGCACAAAGAGATTCAGCGTTTAACAACTCAACGGGAAGAATTAACACTTCAATTGTTGAAAAATCGACAGGAACTTGAAAGTGTGTACAATTGTACACAAATTTTAGCGGCAGAAATTCCCGTCCTAGAAGCAGAGTTACAACAGCAACAGCGTCGTTTAGAGGAATTAGAGCGATCGCAGACTCATAGTGAATGGCAACAAATCCAGTCTTCCCTCAAAATTCAAGAAATTCAATTGCAAGAAAAAGAACAGTTACTTCGTCAAGCCGAAGAAGACTTAAAAGATTTTCAGCATAAATATCAACGAATAGAAGAGAAAATGGCTGACTCTTATCAGCGTATAGAAGAGGAGCGCAAGGGAGAGACAGAAGCCAGAAAACAGCAAGAAGAAGTTGAAAATCAACTATTAATCCTCGACAATCAGATTGTAGAAACTGAAGGAATATTACAACAACTATCGGAGCGATTGGGAGAGACAAAAATAGAACGCGATCGCGCGGAAACTTCTCTCAGAGAGTTACAAAATCAACAACAAAATCTCTCCTGGCAATTACAAAAACTTCAGGAAAACCAACAGGAAAGACAAGCAGCGATCGAAAGCTTGCAAAGACAAATTCAAGTACAACAATCAGAACTTCCCAATCCCTTACCCGAAGTTCCTATATTAGCCGCTTTTGAGGCAGAAAAAAACGAAGAGAGCGTATCCCAATCCCCAATTACCCAACTACTCGAACAATTACAACAAGAAATTCGCAACGGACAAAAGCGCCTAGAAGCAATGGAACCCGTCAATATGTTGGCGCTAGAAGAACACAAACGAACTCAAGAAAGGTTACAAGAATTATCAGATAAATTAACGACATTAGAAGCGGAAAGAACCGAACTGTTATTACGAATAGAAAACTTTACGACGTTACGCCATCGTTCTTTCAAAGAAGCATTTGATGCCGTCAATGAAAACTTTCAAAGTATTTTTGCTGCCCTTTCTGACGGGGATGGATATTTACAATTAGACGATCCAGAAGATCCTTTTAATGGCGGTTTAAACCTCGTCGCTCATCCCAAAGGCAAACCCGTACAAAGATTAAGTTCTATGTCTGGTGGCGAGAAATCTTTAACCGCTCTCAGCTTTATTTTTTCCTTGCAAAGATATCGTCCCTCTCCTTTTTATGCATTTGATGAAGTCGATATGTTTTTAGATGGTGCCAACGTAGAAAAACTGTCAAAAATGATTAGAAATCAAGCTCAACAAGCACAATTTATTGTTGTTAGTTTACGTCGCCCAATGATTGAATCCTCCCAGCGTACTATTGGCGTGACGCAAGCAAGAGGAGCCTATACTCAGGTTTTAGGGATTAAGCTGTGAATACTCCCACCACTTCTGCGGGAGCAGCAAGTGGGGGCTTCTTACCAACTC
>CAYTUO010000243.1:0-7049 GCA_964441015.1 uncultured Pleurocapsa sp. | reverse complement strand
TTGGGCGCTAGCCAACCTCGGCCCAAAAATTATCGCTTCCGATTTCAATCCGGGTTTTATGATTAAGCACATCCTTAAAGATTTGCGACTGGTCGAGGAAACCATTCAAGCTTCAGGAGAGCAATTACCCGGTGTAGAATTAGCTAACCGTCTGTTTACACTTGTCAGCGAGTTAGATGAGGGGAAAGGTGCCCAACTGGGTACTCAGGCAATGATTCGCGCCTATAAACTATAGCAGAAGGACGGGGCTTTCAAGGTGGCGATGCAGGTTCGCCACACAGCCCCTCCAGAAGGCATTTTGTAAATTACTTAGGGAAAAACTATATCTTAACGAGCCTAGTCTAAGTTGATGATTGCAAAGAATTGGTGGATTTTGGCGGCAGTTGGTCTTTTCTCTGGACTGCTCGCAGGATTGTTCGGAATTGGCGGCGGTACCGTTTTAGTTCCTTTATTAGTTGCCCTGGGTTATACGCCCGTTCAAGCAGTAGCAACCAGCAGTTTAGTCATTGTTATCACTTCCTTATCTGGAAGTCTTCAAAACTGGCGCATGGGATATCTAGATTTTAAGCGAGTGATTGCTCTAGGATTTCCCGCCTTAATAACGGCTCAGTTTGGGGTGTATTTGGCGAATAAAGTTCCTTCCTATCTGCTGCTGACAGCTTTTGGGATTTTTTTAATGGTAAATGTTTTCTTGGGAACTTGGCGCAACCGTCTGGCTGCTAGAGAAGGAACTATCGAACAGTCAAATGTTAATCCGGCGATCGCTCGGATGGCAACCGGAGGGGCTGCTGGTTTACTAGCAGGTTTATTTGGAATTGGCGGCGGCGTAATTATGGTTCCCCTACAAATGTTGTTACTGGGGGAAAGAATTAAAGTCGCGATTCAAACCAGTCTCGGAGTAATCGTCATTACAGGGATTTCGGCTTGTGCCGGACACGCAATAGCCGGTAATGTTTTATTTTTAATCGGAATTATTCTAGGACTTGGCGGTTTACTGGGCGCTCAAATTAGCACTCGTTATCTCCCCAAGTTACCCGATCGCGTCGTTAGCTTTTGTTTTTATACCATGCTCTTCCTTCTTTCTCTCTATACCTTTTTGGAAGCGTGGAAAAGCTTTAGACACAGTTATCATTATCAGTAATCACTAGCGACCAGGTATTTAGCGTTTGTAGGGTTAGGAAAACATGGTGTCACCTCCTCAACCTATTTGGACACTATCTGCTCAAGAGGTATATCAATCGTTCAGAATTAGCGAGAAGGGTTTATCTGACTACGAAGCTGATCGACGACTGGCTAAATTGGGTGCGAATGAATTGCCAGAACCAGTTCATCGCCCTTTGTGGTTCAGGTTTACCGATCAGTTGAGCCACTTTATGGCACTGTTGCTCTGGGTGGCAGGAATTTTGGCATTCATTTCGGGGATACCCCAGTTAGGCTGGGCGATCTGGGCGGTTATTTGGATCAATGCGGTGTTCAGCTTTTGGCAAGAGTTTCAGGCAGAACAGGCATTGGCAGCCTTAAAGAAGGTGTTACCGATGCAGGTGAAAGTTTATCGGAATGGGGAACTCAAGCAAATTCCGACGCGAGAGTTAGTACCTGGGGATGTAATGCAACTAGAAGAAGGCGATCGCGTCTCTGCCGATGCTCGTTTGATTTCTGCTGAAAGCCTGTATTTGGATGTTTCTGTGCTGACAGGAGAGTCCCTTCCCGTTGCCCGCAACCCACATCCTGTGCGGGTGCGAGAAGTTGCCTCCATACGGAGTGGCAAAACCATACCGGCTGGCGAACAACGATTACAAGAGCGAGTTAATCCGGCTGAAATTGCCAATTTGGTCTTGGCAGGCTCGACTGTTGCGTCTGGCCGCGGCGTTGCAGTCGTGTACGCCACTGGAGCGCAAACGGAGTTCGGTCATGTGGCTCATCTCACCACAGTCGTCAAACGGGAACCCAGCACGTTAGAAGTGCAAGTCGCTCACCTGGTACGGGTGATTACAGCGATCGCCCTAAGCATGGGAGTGATTGTGTTTTTGCTAACTTTTCTCTTGGTGGGCATGGAGGTCAAAGAGAGCTTTATTTTTGCGATCGGCATTATTGTGGCGTTGGTGCCAGAGGGCTTACTTCCTACCGTGACCTTATCATTAGCGATCGGCGTGCGGAGAATGGTACGTCGCAATGCTTTAGTGCGTCGCCTTTCTGCGGTGGAAACCCTGAGTGCCACAACCATCATCTGCACTGATAAAACTGGGACGCTGACCAAAAACGAAATGACGGTGCATTACCTCTGGATTCCTTGGCAATCTCCTGGGAACAAGTCCGATGCTGCATCCCCTACCGGAACAAACAACACGCATCCCTCCATTGCGCCGACCCTGATTGAAGTTACTGGGGTAGGATACGATCCCACAACAGGTAAGGTTCAGATCCCCGCGAATTTCGCTGCATCCTGGAAAGTGAATTTGTTGTTAACCGGTGCGTCGCTTTGCTCAAATGCACGTCTAGTCCACCTGACAACCCCCAGCCGATGGCAAGAGATTGGCGACCCGACAGAAGCTGCCCTGTTGGTGGCAGCCGCAAAAGCAAGGCTGAATTTGGAAACCTTGCAAAAACAGTTTCCCCGATTGCGCGAAGTTCCCTTTGATTCCCGTCGAAGAATGATGACTGTGGTGTTGGACTGGCGAGCATCTACAATCTGGAGCAGTGACTTGCCTAATCTGGCTTTCACCAAGGGGGCACCGCTAGAAGTCTTGCGACACTGCACGTCAATTTTGCGGAATGGAAACCTCGCAGAACTCACTCAAGACGACTGGAATGAAGTGGTAGCTGCGAATGACGGGTTAGCCCAGGAGGGCTTTCGCGTCTTGGGGGTGGCTGCCCGTCGCGGGGGTCATGAGATGTTAGAACTGCGATCGCAAGACTTAGAGCAAAACTTGATTTTCATCGGGTTGGTCGCGATGTTCGATCCTCCCCGTCCAGAAGTCAGAGAAGCAATTGCTCAATGCCATTCGGCAGGGATCAAGGTGACGATGGTGACGGGCGACTATGGACTGACCGCAGAGGCGATCGCGCGACAAATTGGACTGGTGAACGACCAGGTACGGGTTGTAACGGGCGAAGGCATGGGGCATCTTTCGGATGCTCAACTGCGACAAATTTTGAAATATCGATCGGGGCTGGTATTTGCTCGCATGTCTCCCGAACACAAGCTGCGGCTGGTGCAAGCTTACAAAGATATAGGGGATATAGTTGCTGTGACAGGAGATGGAGTCAATGATGCGCCAGCCTTAAGAGCCGCCCATATTGGCGTGGCGATGGGGGTGAATGGCACCGATGTAGCACGAGAAGCTGCCGATATTGTGCTAACCGATGACAACTTTGCCACGATCGTTGCTGCCGTTGAGCAGGGACGCGCCGTGTATCAAAACATCCGCAAATTTATGACCTACATCCTGGCATCAAACCTCCCGGAATTAGTGCCTTTCCTGTTCATGGTGGCGCTGAAGATCCCACCTGCCTTGGTGATTATGCAGATTCTTGCCATCGATTTAGGCACGGATATGTTGCCTGCATTGGCATTGGGCGCAGAACAGGCAGAAGCCGGAACGATGCAGCAGCCTCCCCGGAGAAAATCGCAACCGCTCCTCGATACCTCCCTACTCCTCCGCGCCTATTGCTTTTTAGGACCCCTGGAAGCCGTCCTGGCGATGGCAGCATTTTTTCTGGTGTGGTGGAGCTACGGTTATGGTCTGGCAGAATTACAAGCTGCGACACCAACCATTCTGTCTCGTGCAGCAGATGCCGCCACAATCGCCATCTATACTCAGGCTACCACCATGACCCTGGCATCGGTTGTGGCTTGTCAAACTGGCAATGTATTTGCTTGCCGCTCAGAACGCACATCTATCTTTCGGCTTGGCTTCTTTTCCAATCCTCAGATCTGGATCGGAATTGCGATGGAATGGATCTTAGTGCTGCTCATTACCAATAGCGCCTCCTTAAGAAGCATTTTTTCGACCGCACCCTTAGAACCTTGGCAATGGTTGCTTTTGTTGGTGTGTCCACCCATCGTCTTAGGCGCAGAAGAACTGCGAAAAGCTGCGTTTTCTAGGCAACCTGGAGTCAGGAGCGATCGCAGCCTAACAAATCGCTAAATCGGAACGGAGAATAGTTATCTGTTAAAGCAGCTTGTTAACCGAAATGCGAACAGGGTTCTTAAGTGCCTACAGCAGAGCGTCGTATTCGTCGTGGTTGATAAGCTTTTTGCGCTTGTTCTTTTAAGGATGAGGCAATTGTTTAATAGCTGCTTCAATCTCTGGCAGGTTGGACATGGAAAACTCCGCTTCGGCAGGACTCTCTCTAATGCTATCGTCCCAAAGTTGCAATTATCGGCGATAGATTTAATCGTTAACAATAGACTTATTGGGAAATAGAGGAGAAGAGCCAAATTTAAGATGCGTTTGCCTTGCTCGCCAAATCGAATGACTTGCCCAATCGATAAGTTATTATTTATAATAAAAGGTTTGGTAAAAAAAGCCGTGTTAAAAGCATTTTGTCTGCAAATTTTTCGGCTGGTTGTTTTAACGCTAATCTTGATTCAAGTTGCATTTGGGTTGAATAGCGCGATCGCTCAAGAGTCGCCATCGACAAAAACACCCCCTCCAGAAACAGTGGAAGAGGCATTACCAAGCGACCAACCAGCAGCAGAGGAACAACCTGCCTTAAATCAAGACTCTGAGAAGGAACCAACCGTTTCACAGTCTCAGAGGTCTTATCCTCAGCCTCCTCAAGAATACGATATGGAAGCCCTAGAAAAATTTGATGCTGAATTGTATGGCGATTAGCGACTGGAAAGTAAATTACCTATAACGGTAGCATCGTTTCAACAGGCTGGGCGGGTGCAGTGGTAATGGGATCGGGGCCTCCTTTACCCACTTCAAACAGAGTCATCATCGAGTGGTCTTCGTGAACGAGGTTATGGCAGTGCATCATGTATTTACCTTTGATGAAGTTTCCATCCCGCGTACCGAATTTGGCAATGACTCGCACTGTTTGCCATTCACCAACGTAAAAAACATCCTTCCAACCCTTTTCGTAGGGACGAGGAGGAACTCCATTGCGAGTGAGCATTTGTAAGTCAACTAGATGAATGTGTACTGGATGAACCCAACCGCTACCAGGATTAACGAGATTCCAAATTTCTACGTCTCCTGGTTCGGGATTGGCATCAACGCGGTCTTTGTCCCAGGTTTGATTATTGATTTTCCACTGTCCGTTATTGCGTTCAAATCGAAAAGTTCGGGTTCGCACGGCGGACGAGAGGGGAATGGGTTGGACAACTCTAATTGAAGAAGGAATTTCGCTATCATCGGTTTCTTCGCGTACCACATCGAAGCGCATTAGGGTATGCGATCGCGCGTCTGTATCGATCATTCCGCTAAAGCCAACATTTCGCAAAAATACTTGAGTGCCGATGGGATAGTCAGAAAAATCGATGATGATATCATAGCGCTCTGCCATCGCGACGGGTAGGGGTTGGTAGGGAGCAGTTAAGGTTGCAGGTGCGCCGATTAATCCTGCATCAGTTCCAATGACCATCAACTTATCTCCAATAGTCTGAGAATCAGCTTGCCGACTCAAAACCAGTTGATAATTGCGCGACGCAGAGGCATTCAAGATCCGGAAGCGATACTTGCGCTTAGCTACTTCCATCCGCGGCCAGGGAACGCCATTGACAAGCATCACATCTCCATAAATACTCCTGCCTTCTCTGTCATTAAAGATTAGCGATCCATCGCTGGCAAATCGTTTATCTTGCAAAATGAGCGGTACGTCGTATTCTCCTTTGGGGAGGGGTAAATCCTGTTCGTAGCGATCTTCAACGATGTACATACCCGCTAACCCCATGTAGACATTGCGCGAGGTGAGATCCAAGGCATGATCGTGATACCAAAGCGTAGCGGCGCGATCGTTAGGATAAACGTAATCTTTGAAATATCCAGGCGGAACGTAATCTTCGGCATGGCCGTCATAGTGGGGTAGGGAAGCCATGCCATGTAAATGAGTCGTCGTCTTAATCGCCTGTCCGCCTGCATCCTGGCCGAGTTTATTAATGAAGCGAATCACGGATTGTCGTCCTCCCTCGCTGCGTCTGCCACCTGCTTGTCGAATGGTAGGGCCCGGCGCAGTGCCGTTATATCCCCAGATTTCAGTGGTTAACCCAGGCAAAATCTCAATTGCTGCTTTCTCAATCTTGATTTCGTAATAATCTGTCGTCGCATCGCTGCGTACTGGTTTTAAGAGGGGTGGAGTGCGAAAAGGTTGCTCGAAGCGTTTAATTTGCGGGCTAAATTGAGCTAAGGCAGGGCTAGCAAATCCCAAAGGTAGCAATAAAGAACCACTTCCGATTACTCCTAGTTTAAGTGCCTCTCGTCTGGTCAATCTCTTCATAATATTCTCCTGTTTGCGTAGCGATTACTGGCAGTTTGGCTAGGCTAGTAGGGAGTAAAGTGGTTAGGGAAGTTATCCCATTTTGGATTTGAGAAACCTTACTCTTGTCAGTTTTCTGGTTTCTATCTGTCGCAATCCTTTGGGAAATGGGGATTAACTTGGGTACAATTGTTGAGCGATCGCCTTAGCGTTCTCACAATTCACCCAGTTTTTTATAACAAAGCCTAGCGATTAGTTAGGTTGCATCTAAGGTTATCTGCCTCCTTAGACCATCATATTCTCCGAATTTAGGCAAAGCTTTTCTACTTAAAATTTTAGTTTTAATATTTAAAATTTCTACGGTTAAATTTTACGAATTATTGCTGATTGGTGAGAAGGTGATTGGTGAGAAGGTGATTAGTGACTGATAACTGATAACTGATAACTGATAACTGGTAACTGGTAACTGGTAACTGGTAACTGTCCCCACACTTCCCACACTCCCCACACTTCCCACATTCCCCCTCTCGCTAGCTCCTCGTATCCGCTTCACTATATAAACTGGAATATCTTGACGCTCCCACCGATAAATCGGGGGATTCTTGGTTCATCGACACGCCTTAAAA
>CAYTUO010000242.1:0-7051 GCA_964441015.1 uncultured Pleurocapsa sp. | reverse complement strand
AAAGAGTATCAACTGAAGTCTATCCCGTTAGTACTCATGTCAGGTCGCAAGGAAGAGGTGATGGAAAAAATCCCAGAACCTTTCGAGTATTTTGCTTTCGTTGAGAAACCTTTTGACCAAAAGCAGCTAATAGAAGCCATCAGAGAAGCGATGGTGAAGGCGAAGAAACATCCTAAACCTTTAGGGATGGCTGCCACCAATAGCGTTAGTGCGGTTGCTTCTACCTCATCCGATCTGGCTGCTGAAATTCAAGCACTTAATACCAAGATGGCTCAAATGCAGGCTGAGATTGATAATTTGAAGAAACAGTTATCTCAACTGGTTGTCTTTATTAAACAAAAAATCAAGTAGGTGATTGGTGAGAAGGTAACTGATGACTGGTGACTGGTGATTGGTGATTGGTGAGTGGTGATTGGTGATTGGTGATTGATGATTGGTAATTCGTAATTGAGAGATGCCCCTCTGCTCCTCTGCTCCCCTGCTTCCCCTTCTGCCATCTGCCATCTGCCATCTGCCCTCTGGTAACTGGTAACTGGTAACTGTTCCAACAATTGCCGACAATAGCAACCAACCTATCGTATTAACTCGTAAATCGAAGATAGTCACATCAAATAAGTTAAATAAAATACAACTCCCAAAAGCAACTAGATAAGTAAAAAGAATTAAGCGATCGCACTGTTGGCTGGTTCTCTTTTCTTGCAAAGAAACTGTTGACCAAATTTTTATTAATGCGATCGCTCGAAAAATTACCCAACCGACTAAAGCGCACAATAAGAGCGTTCCTACAATCCCGATTTCAGCTAGCAACATCAAAAATAAGTTGTGGGGATGTCCTAGCCATAATCCCATTTTCGCCTCATAAAGTGGGGTAAAATTTCGCAATCCCCAACCTATCCAGGGACGTTGATGCATCATTTCCCAAGCAAACTGCCATTGAGTCGTTCTGAGGATAGCCAGAGGGCGATCGGGATACATTTCATCAGAAAGACGCGCCCAAAAGTAGGCTGGAATAATACCGCGCAACCACTCGCGTCCGGGGGACGGGCCCCATGATGCCCAGAGGACACTACAAGCAGCAGCAGCAACGCTAAAGACTATCCAGCGCCAACCCAAATATAAAGCAAAAGCAACACAGGCTAAAAAGACTAACCCCCAAGCATTGCGAGAGTTGGTTAAAATTAACCCAATGCCATCGCCAAAGATAACGAGACTTAAAAGTCCTAACATCCAACTGTGATGCTGCTTTTTTAAGTCCTCTCGCCAAGTTTGGTAAGTATCGAGCCACAACCCCAGTCCCAGGATGAAGGCGATCGCCAAATAAGCAGCAAGGATATTGGCATACATAAATACCGAAGACATTCTCCCCGATGGATTGCCCTCGGCGACTAACTCCCACCCCAAAACGTTGGCCAGCAAAGGTGGACTACTCCAGTGCCCGAATAGCTGCCCCAAACCCAAAATGACGATAGGAAATGAAGGAATAACGAGAAGCCAAGCAAGCTGACGCAATTGTGCAGGTTGTTGGATTAAGAGACTCAGAGCAGCAACGAGGGCAATAAAGGGCAGGAAATTCGCTAAACCGAGAAAAGCTTCCTGGCGATGAACAGCCAAGCAGGAGGTAAAAATCAGCCACAGGCTTAGGAGTAAAAGTCCCCAATTGCAAGGAATTTGAATGATGCGGCGATATTGCTGCTGCCAAAGAGCGATGAGGGGAATCACTAGCCCCACTTCTCCTAAAGCGGGAAATAGGGGCAAAATGAATGCACTAAACTGAACGCACTTCCAAGTCCACTTCAATTGGGGATTGGTGATTGGTGATTGGTGATCGGTGATCGGTGATTGGTGATTGGTGATTGGTGATTGGTGATCGGTGATCGGTGATTGATGAGAAGGTGAACAGAGAGCTAACGACTACTGACTCCTGAACTCCTGAACTCCTGACACTGATAACTGATAACTGATAACTGATAACTGATAACTGATAACTGTCCCCTTGTCTGCCCATCCCTTAATTTAAGCTGGTTCCCAGCACTCGGCGCGGGTGAGGCGAATTTGGGCTAAAGCAAAAATAACAGGAATAATTCGACCGTAGTTAGTGGCGATCGCTCTCCAACCGAGATCGGCTAAAAACCAGCCCCAGAGAACGGGCCCTATGAAAGCAAATACCGTGCGAACTGTCCCATAACGAGCGGCATTCATTGCCATTCCTCGCTTCGCAGCTTGTAGCACTATCTGATTTTGAATTTCAACGGCGGCGGCGGTTCCTCCTCGAACAATCGCGGATGTTGCTGCCTGATAGGTAGCAAAGTGAATGGCAAATTGTTGGGCGATTTGTTTGAGTATCCAGGGTTTGAGTAAGGAATTGACAGCGATCGCACTACTGCCTTTAAGGATCAGGTTTAAGGATTCCTGTTGTAATTGAACGGGTAAAGGTTCTGGGGAATTGGACTCGGCAAGCGATCGCTGTATTCGCGCGATCAAGGATTTTTGCTCCGAAGTAGGTAGGCGTTTCCAAGCTTTGCCAATCAAGTTCAGAAAAATTTCTGCTTCTAGATCGGTGGTTGCCATCTGCTTTGAGTAAGGAATTTTCAAATAATGGCAAACGCGAATCAATGCTTGGCGATAACTGATTTCTTGAGTTTTCCCCCGCAATACTGTCATGCCGTCAGCCGCTAAATAGCGAAATCGCTTTTCGATTAAATCGAGCCATTCCTCCCAATCTTGGCTTTGCACTTCTAGGGGATCGGGGGTTTGCAAGTAATCGAGAGGATTGAATTTGCGACAAAATAAAATCTGCGTTAATTGCCGTAATTCTTCTTCTGTTGCTAGTTCCAGCGCCGCTCTAAGTTCGTCCAAGGTCAAGCCCTCCACCACTCATTGCTTGAGTTGGCTACGTCAACCATTCTAATATTAGCCGTTAATTAGTGGATCAATAAAAAATGACCGATCGCTTATCTTAAGCTACTAACCGTTATCTTGCTGCTCAAGGAATGACCGCGATCGCCCAGCCCAACTTTTGCTACCTTGGCTCTAAATTTCCTGGTAAATTCTTGGCTCCTGTCTAAAAAGACTAGACTGTACGGTTTGATATTTGTTAGAGTAGACTGTACAGTTTGATTTTGTCAACCCCCTAGTCAAAAGAATTTTGCCAATTCCCAGAAAACGATACACCATGACCAAAACCAGCAAAAGAGAAGACCGCCTCCTAACTCGCTCGATAGACAAAGCCGAACAAATTCTTCAAGGAGCTTTGCCCGAATTTCTCAAGCATGGTTATGCTTGTACCAGCATGGATAAAGTTGCTCAAGTGGCGGGAGTGTCCAAACAAACCCTTTATAGTCACTTTTCCGATAAAGAAGGACTCTTCACGGCTTTAGTGAAACAAATGGCGTGCCAGAAATTTAAGTTGGTTTGGTCGCAGCCACTAGATGGGGAACCGGAGACAGTTTTACGAGAGTTGGCCTATCGACTGCTAGGAGAAGTTAACGATCAAGATTATCTATGTTTTCTCAGATTAATTGTGGCGGAGTCAGGAAATCGACCCGATTTAGCACAGTTATTTTTAAGTAATATCGCTCAGCCTGCCTTAAAAATTTTGACGCGATATTTTCAAGAGCATTCAGCACTCAAACTTCCCGATCCCGAAGCGACAGCAAGGATTTTTGTCGGAGCAATAATTCATTATATTCTCACTCAAGAGATGCTGCATGGAAAAGAAATTATCCCACTGGAAAAGGAGCGTTTAGTGGATAGCTTGGTTTATTTAATCGCACGTTAATCTCGTTTTGGATGTTGGATGCGAGCGATTGGTCAGTCCTTACTATTTTTTAAACCCTCTACACTACCCAAGATTGACTCAATTCGTCCAAAATCTGCCCTTCTTCTCCGATCAGCTTGTCTTCTAGGCTCGCACAGTCCAGATTACTCTCTGGCTTCATTTCGCATCTTACTACTAACTTTCCAGTTGTCTCATGAAAAACTGCTTGACAATTGCTAACTTTTTCTATCCATTCCTCTTGTTTAAATTCTTCGAGCAAGTCTAAGGTAATAATGGCGCAACCATCAGCTTTAGACCAGTCTATTAAAACCGAATCCCTTGTTTTGAGGCTTTTAGTAATCATCTTTCTAGCCTCCCTTTAACCCCTAAACTCTATACCATAATTTTATCTATTTGTCTTCCTCTTGTTGATAGTTTTCTTGCGCTTATTTACTAAAAATAGATAAGATATATTAATTTAAAAGGTTTGAGAAAAAACTTTTTCTATTCGTTCTAATTCTAAATCCCAAAAAGAATCGATCGCCCAATTAGCTAGACGTTGCATCATATGAAAGGGGTAAGTATTGGCAATGCCAACGACCTGTATTCCTGCCTTTTTTGCTGCTTGAATTCCGGCGGGAGTATCTTCAATTGCCAAGCAATTCGAGGGTTGTAATTGTAGATTAAAATCTAGCCGATTAAAGCGTTCGACGGCGAGTAAATAGCCATCTGGTTGAGGCTTACTGGCTTTGATCTCATCCCCTGCGACAATGACACTAAAATAAGCAGCAATTTTGGCGCGATCGAGTATTTCTTTGACTTGAAAACGTAACGCTCCCGTTACCAAGCCAATTTTTAATCCTCGGGCTTTAATTTGAGCCAAAAAGTCGGTTATTTCTGGATAAATTGGCAGTGATTCTAATTGTTCTAGGCGTTGCTGATAAGCTTTAGCTTTAATTTCAATCAACTTATCAAGATAATCCTCAAATACAACTCTTCCTCGACTGGAAAGAATATCTTTTAAACAAGCGCGATCGCTCCTTCCCAGACAAAACTTTTGGAACTCTGAAGCAGAAGGAAGCAAATTTTCTTTTAATAAAATTTCATCAATTAAGGTTTTATGAATCGGTTCATCGTTGATAATAACGCCGTTGAAATCAAATAAAATCGCTTTTAACATTCGTTAGTCATTAGTCATTAGTCATTAGTTACTCTTTATTTGTCTTACATTGCTGGAACAAAAATACCCCAATCGCTCTCTTCTTCCTGTAAGGTCGTAGTCAAAAAATCTTCAACGGGAAGGGGTTTTATTCCTCGTGTTACCTGATGAATTAACCATAATTCTTCTGTATGCACGGCTTCAAATCCTGCTGTACCCATCCAATCATCCACGCTGCCAATGGCATAATCTTTAATATAGGGTTCTTCAAAAATTTCTGTTAACCAATCTGTATGTCGGAGAGATTTTTGATTGCCATCCAAAATAATGACTTGTCCTCCAGGGACTAAGAGACGAAAACATTCCCGTAAAATCGACCGAGAAACGGTTGAAGGGGTTTCGTGAAAGAGTAAAGAAGCGGTAACGACATCGAAAGAAGCGTTTGGAAATTTGGTGCTTTCAGCATTTCCCTGTCGCCACTGAATTTCTAGTCCTGCTTGTCTAGTTTTAGAATCTGCCATGATTAACATATAGGGTGACAAGTCAAGTCCGATGACTTCTGCGCCAAAAAAAGCTTGTTTTAGCATCAATGTTGTTGAACCCGTACCACAACCCAAATCGAGAATTCGTCGCGGTTGTCCTTTAATTGCCTCGATAACGGCTTGACGCACCCAAGTTTCATTGGGGGGGAGTACATATTGAGTAATGGGATCGTAAGTTACTGCGGCATTGGGATTCAAGTATCCGCCTTGGATACCGTGGAAATTTTGAGAACTGTAATATTCAGGATAAGTTAGATTGGGTTGACGAAAGCGATCGCACTCTTTTTCCCAATTAATCGATTTATGTAACTGTGAAAGCTTATCTTCATCGATTAAAAATGTTTGAAAAATAGGTTTTAAAAACCGTTCCCAAATTGTGTCTTGACGAACAGACATAACTAAATCCTGAATTTTGAATGGCTTATTAGTATTGAACGGGGATTAATTCATTTCCATTGCTAGGAGTCATCTCCCAAGACTCAAATCGAACTTTATCCCCATTTTGAGACGGAATCAGAGTTTGATAGAAAAATTGTTGAGGGCGATTTTGTTCGTCTGCTACCAAAACGCGGGCTGTATGCCCGTTGCGTAGAACTTCTGCGCGATCGCGTTCTTCATAACAATAGATAATTAAAATATCCCCAGGCTGACACAGCAAGGCTGCACCGCCATTAGGACAAATTTCGCCGCTTCCTGCCTTTCCTGGAAGTGCATAAGTTGACCACCGTTTGCCATTGTTGAGATTGATGACATCGACTTCTTCGAGGGGAAGAATACCGACTTGATTTAACAACTCTTCATCGATAGTGATACTGCCTACATAGTTAACATTTGCCTCTGTGACTCGCACCCTGTGCAACTTGGCGTGCATTAGTCTGATCGTTCCCATTCTTCTTCCCTGCGGTACTTTATCTATCTTAAAATTTTTAGACTTGAGTTCGGCGAAGTTTATAGAATAACACCAAAATTTTCGATTGAACTGACGCAATAGACACAACTATGTCCTCTCAATGGGAATGTTTCCTGAAAAACCTCGGAGAATGGCAAGGATCGTTTACTCGCTTCTCGCCTAAAGGAGAACTTATAGAAGATACGCCCACGATAGTTTCTCTCGAAGGGCACAATGATAATACAAAAGTTCGTCAAGTCGTTCGTTATCTGCCGCCCGATCGCCCGCCTGAAGATTTAGTCTTAGAATACAGTTCCTTAAACCGAAGCATTTTATTCTTGGAAAATGGCGCTTTTTCTCAAGGTGCGATGCAATGGGGCCCTTTTTCTGAATTTGGGGCAGAATTTGGTTTGATTGAGGGCGATCGCCGTTTGCGTCTGGTAATGTTATTCAATACTGACAGCAAATTTGACAAACTTACCCTAATTCGAGAAAAATTAGCGGGAGCAACTACGCCAGAACGACCTTCTTTAACAGTAGACCAACTTTTGGGAGAATGGCAAGGAGAAGCGGTGACCATTTACCCCGATTGGCACTCTTGCGATCCTTACCCTACCCACCTTCAAGTCACTCGTCTCGATGGTAACCGATTAGAGCAAAAACTGACATTTGGCGATCGTACTATTGCTTCTACAGCAATCATC
>CAYTUO010000241.1:0-7117 GCA_964441015.1 uncultured Pleurocapsa sp. | reverse complement strand
TGGGCAATAATTTCTCCGCCTCTGTCGCCTCCTTCAGGGCCGAGATCGATTACCCAATCAGCACAGCGAATTACATCTAAATTGTGTTCGATGACTAAAATAGAATTTCCCTTATCGACTAAACGTTGTAAAACATTTAACAAATGATGAACATCGTAAAAGGATAAACCGGTCGTTGGTTCGTCAATTAAATAAAGGGTTTTTCCTGTGGCGCGACGAGACAATTCTGAAGCTAATTTTACTCGTTGTGCTTCCCCTCCCGATAAAGTGGGTGCGGGTTGTCCCAATTTAATATAACCCAATCCGACATCGACTAATGTTTGCAATCGACTGGCGGCTCTGGGAATATTTTGAAAGATTTCCGAAGCTTCTTCAACTGTCATGTCTAAAACATCCGCAATGGATTTTCCTTTGTATTTCACCTGCAAAGTTTCTCGGTTATATCTTGCACCTTTACAAACTTCACATTGCACGTAAACATCGGGAAGAAAATTCATTTCGATGATATTAACTCCCTGTCCGTTACACGCTTCGCATCGTCCTCCTTTGACATTAAAAGAGAATTGTCCTGCTTTATAACCTCTTGCTTTTGCTTCAATTGTTTCGGCAAAAATTTCTCTAATAACATCAAAAACTCCGGTATAAGTTGCCGGGTTGGAACGAGGGGTTCTACCAATTGGAGATTGATCGATGACAATAACTTTATCGATCGCATCAAGTCCTTTAATTTCTCCTAATTGTTTGGGAAAAGGAACTTGACGAGTCAGACAATGTTGTAAAGCACGATAGAGTAATTCATTAACTAGTGTTGATTTTCCAGAACCAGAAACCCCCGTAATACAAACTAATCTACCGAGAGGAATTTCGACATCAATATGCTTGAGATTATTGAGGTGGCAATTTTTAAGGAGTAATGAAAGTCCATTGCCTTGTCTTCTTGTTCCAGGTGTTTCTATGACTTGTCTTCCCGATAAATACGCTCCCGTCAAAGAAGCTTCTGTTTTGAGTAAGGTTTCTAAGTCTCCTTGACAAACAATTTCTCCCCCATGAATTCCTGCTTTAGGGCCAATATCAACGAGATAATCTGCCGTGTGAATTGTTTCTTCGTCGTGTTCAACAACGATTAATGTATTGCCCAAATCTCGCAATTTTTTTAGCGTATTTAATAAGCGTCCGTTGTCTCGCTGATGTAAACCAATACTGGGTTCGTCTAATACATAAAGAACTCCTGTCAATCCCGAACCAATTTGAGTCGCTAAACGAATTCTTTGTGCTTCTCCACCAGAGAGAGTCATGGCGGCGCGATCGAGGGTTAAATAATCTAAACCGACATCGATTAAAAATTGTAATCTAGCTTGAATTTCTCTGAGTGCTAAATCTCCAATTAACGCTTGTCTGGAAGTTAATTGTAAATGGTTAATCCTCTCCAAACATTTCCGAATGGGAGCCGTTGTTAAATCGATAATTCGATACTGTCCTAATCTGACTGAAAGCGCTTCTGGTTTGAGTCGTTTACTCTGACAAACTTCGCAAGGGCGATCGACAATATATTTCTCTAATTTTTGTTTGATAATATCCGAACTGGTCTCTTGATAATTTCGCTCCAGCATCGCCAGAATGCCGGAAAATTTTCGAGGGTATCCTTTCTTTTCTCCGAAGCGAGAATCGTCCTCAAAATAGATAGGTTCTTCGCTGCCATAGAGGAGGATGTGTTTCTGTGCAGAAGTTAGTTGATTCCAGGGAATTTGTATTTCAAATCCGCAAGCTTGTCCGATGCTGTAGAGCATAGAAAGATAATAGGAATTATCCTTATCAGACCAAGGCGCGATCGCGGCATAAACGGGTTGTGAAGGGTCGGGAATGACTAATTCTGGAGAAAAAGTTCGCAAACTTCCCAATCCGTGACAGTGGGGACAAGCACCATAAGGAGAATTAAAGGAAAATAATCTAGGAGATAATTCCTCCATGACTGCCCCATGTTCGGGACAGGCAAAGTTTTCGGAAAAGACGATTTCTTGTGGCTTTTTTGCAGATTTTTTGCCGTTATTCTGTTCTGAAACTGTTTCTGAGGATGACTCGTTTAATAGTTCAATAATAGCCACTCCGTTAGAATTTTTTAGACAGGTTCCTAAAGAGTCAGCTAAACGTTCCTCAATCCCCGTTTTTTTGATTAAGCGATCGACAACAATTTCAATATCGTGTTGATAATTTTTATCCAATTCAATCGAATCTGAGAGTTCCCGAACCTCTCCATCAACCCTAACGCGCACGAACCCCTGAGATGCTAAACCCGATAGCAATTGCTTGTGAGTTCCTTTTTTTCCACGAACGACAGGAGCTAGAATTTGAAAGCGAGTTCGATCAGCAAGTTCCATCACGCGATCACACATCTGGTCAATGGTTTGCGGAGCAATATTGCGATCGCAATGCGGACAGTGAGGTTCTCCCGCACGACCGAAGAGTAACCGCAGATAGTCATAAATTTCTGTGACCGTCCCGACAGTCGAACGCGGATTATGGGAAGTCGATTTCTGATCGATGGAAATGGCAGGACTCAACCCCTCGATCGCGTCTACGTCCGGTTTATTTAATTGTCCGAGAAACTGACGCGCATAGGCGCTGAGAGATTCAACGTAGCGTCGCTGTCCTTCGGCAAAAATCGTATCAAACGCTAGAGAAGATTTTCCCGAACCAGAAACCCCTGTGAAGACGATGAGTTGGTCGCGGGGAATTTCTAGATCGATATTTTTAAGGTTGTGTTGTCTTGCACCACGAATGCGGATCGCGTTTTGATTTCGAGTCATTATCAGTGAGCAGTGGCCAGTTATTAGTAACTATTGAGAAACCAACAACTGAGCGAGCGAGAAAATCAGCATATACCATTGTGCTAAATTTCTCCAGCAAATGTATTGATACTAGCGAGAGGCGATCGCATCCGTTGTCCGCTTCATCGACTTGTTATCTTGCGCGATCTGAATATGCTCTATCAATCAACGTAGGAACGCGATCGCTGATATTTAACTCTGCTGTTAACTCAACGTGGGTTCAAAACGGACTATTGCATTTATTGCTCTCTCCAAGCTTCGAGAATGAACCTTTGCAAGCTCAATTTGCCAATTCTGATTAACAAATTGAATAAGCTGACCGTTATAATCTCTACCGACTTTTGCAGTACTATTTTTGGCAGGCACAATTGCATCACGCAGATAACGTTTTCTTGATTTCTTAGTCAAATCGATCAGTAATTGCTTAGGATCGGGGACTGAATCTAGATCATCAGGAATCAAGTCTACTGAAATGCCGATAAATTCTGCAAATGCTTTACGATGCGCTAAAAGCCAAGCCTCTACTTCTGTGACTGCAACTCTAAAAATCAGATTTGGATGTTTTGGATGAGATAACCATTCTGCGATCAAAGCTAAAGGACAATTGTTTTTGTCTAGGTCAGTCAACACTAGATATGGCGAACCTTTCACACCATTCTTGTTTATGCCTGGAAGAATTCTTTTGAGATAACCATAACCTCCGCGTTTTAAGCAAGTTCCGACAGAGAATGGTCGTTGAGACTGCTTGAGAATTTCTCTCAGAACAGCCTCACTTAAATCATCCTCAACTGCCAAATTAATTGGAATGTCGGTCATTTAAGTAAACTCAATTGGTCAATCTGTGCAGGAGTTGCGTGAGGTAAAGCTGCATCAGCAATAGTCAGTCCCCCATCAAGAAGACTACTAATCTCTTGAATTGAGGCAGCGACTTCAACTTTCGTACCTTCAGCAGTTGGTGTCAGCAGTAAAACTTCTTCACCTCCAATACCTGCGTCTGATAGTAATTCAGCACTGTGGGTACTAAGCATAACTTGCCGCTTTTTCGTCTTCTGTAAACGATAGATTAAAGAAGGTAACTTGGCTGTAATCCCTGCGTTCAAAGACAATTCTGGTTCTTCAAGTAGAAGAAGAGAGTTACTTTCAAGAAGAGACCATAGTAAACCGATTAGACGTAATGTTCCATCTGAAAATTGATCCTCTCGCTGTTTGCCTGCTCCAGGTCGCCAATGTTCGTAGATCGCTTCTAAATGAGGAATCCCCATTTCATCTTTAACATCGGTTAACTGTTTTAATTGAGGAACTGCGATTCGTAAAGCCTCCTCAATTTTTCTTAAGCGAGATCGGCGAGTTTTTTCTGGAGTCTTAATAACTCGCTCCAAAAAATTTCTACCGAACGGATCTCCCTGAATTCCTGGCCCACTAAAAGCTTCAGGATATCGTAATAGTTGAGGTACTAAATGAAGATATAAGATTGATTCGAGAAACTTTGGAATTTCTCTAAACTCTGCATTTGCATTTATCTGCTCCAAATAAGTTTGGGTTAAACGTAAACTATCTTTTTCATCTTCAGAGTCTGGACGATTAATTAACTGTTGATCATTTTTCCAAACTCTTTCATAAGAAAGGATAGGTTCATTCTGTCCCCCTTTCCTTTGTTTAATTCCAATACCATATTTCCAAATAGGTGCTTGTAATTCGTTTTCTGATAAATGTACTTCTATTTCAACATCGGGATATTTTCTCGCATATAGACATCTAATTTTAGATAACCCTCCTCGGTCTCTTACAGCTTTCTGTAGGCCGCCTCCATCCTTGGCAAGATCTCGTAGAAATCTTAAAGCGTCAAGAAAATTCGATTTACCAGAGGCATTAGGGCCAACAAGAAAAACGCGATCTCTTAGATCGACCTCTACTGACCGAAAGTTTCTCCAGTTCTTCAAACTTATATGAGAAATAATCATTACTTAAAAACAAACGCCTTTCGCTCCTTCAATAGTATCTTCCCTGGCATTAAATTAGCATTGGAAAATTCAAGTCAAGCTAACTGATTCAACTTCTTATTCCTGCTAATTCCTGGCTTTCAATAAATCGTAGCTATCAAGCGTCCAAGTAGGACAAGTCGCTTTTTTGACTAACTGCTATAAAACTTGGATAATAAATCTGCTGCATTCCGTTTTCGCTGAGTCGAACATAAACCTGTTTGGCAGAGATTAAAGATTTCAAACAGAGGTTAACCATCGAAACAGGACGATTTAGGCGATCGCTCAATTCCTTTGTCCCAATCCCTTCAGGATAAGCTTGGATAAGCTCAAGAATTCTTTCAGTCGTATTGGGGCCCGGCGTGGCACTGATAATTTTGATTAGCAAGGGATATATTGCTGAATGCGTTCGTTTAGCATGACCGACCCATCTACAGCTTTTGTTCCCCTAGAGTGACCTTTTTTGTGCTTGAAATTACAATGATCGTTTGGGTGATCGAACCCATTTTTTCATTCAATAATCTAAGACATGAATATTCTCGAAATTTTGAAAGATGATTATCAGCAATTTCCCCTCAATCAGACTTACAGTATCTATGCCGACAATGTTTATTTTAAAGATCCCTTGAATGAATTTCGGGGACTCGATCGCTACAAACAAATGATTCGTTTTATTCGTACTTGGTTTCGAGATATCAAGATGGATCTCCATGACATCCGTCGTGTGGAAGATACTATCTACACAGAATGGACGCTCAACTGGACAACACCCGTCCCTTGGCAACCTCGTATTGCGATTCCTGGTAGAAGCGAACTAAAGCTCAATGAAAAAAACCTGATCGTGTCTCACATCGATTACTGGCACTGCTCTCGCTTGGACGTAATTAAACAGCATCTATTTCCCAAGTAGAATAGTCCCCATGATAAAATCTAAATCTAATAATAAGCTGCGATCGGTTATGGGTGAATCTAAGCGTCGTAAAGCTGCACTAGGCGATAAATACGGTCAAGAAGAAACTATTCTTCCGTGGTTACCAATCACGAAAGCTCAAGCAGAGCGCTTTTACAAATTGACAACTAGAGGCGCTTGGATTGGAATTGCTGCCTTGGCAGTGGTTTGGGTGATTATTCGTTTTATCGGGCCTGCCTTTGGGTGGTGGGATCTTCAGTGAGAAAATTCACATTAGACATCTCCAAAAATGAGTGGGAAACCCAAGCTATGCTTGAGTCAATATCTAATTTCTGGAGATGTCTATTAATAGCTAGTTAATTTAGCGAAGAACCTCACTAATACGAGTTTGCCCTAGA
Organism: uncultured Pleurocapsa sp.; assembly: GCA_964441015.1. Taxonomy (GTDB): domain Bacteria; phylum Cyanobacteriota; class Cyanobacteriia; order Cyanobacteriales; family Microcystaceae; genus Hydrococcus. Next base: position 1,005 of record CAYTUO010000241.1, on the reverse strand, counting down.
AATTAAATAAGATACATTTTCTGCTACCCCTTTTTGTTAAAGTTCGCGTAGGCTGACTTCGTTTATCTAGCTGCGACTTTCAGTCGTCAATAATAAAGAGGGGTTATTCATGCAGATTCTCTGGAACCCTAAATATGAAATTACAGAAGACGACTTGGATTTTGATAATTGTCGCTATGCTGTTGGGGGGATTTGTCTATTTTTATGAGGGACAAGGAAAACCCCAACCAGAGGACGTTAAAACTACCCAGAAAAAGCTTTTTGATTTTCAAGAAGCAGATATTCAAGCATTGACTATTGAAACCAAACAAGAAACTCTCAAATTTGAGAAAACTGGCGAGGCAAATCAACCTTGGCGAATGAAACAACCGAAGGATGTGCCTGCTAATGAGGCAGTTGTTTCTTTTTTATTGAATTTACTAGTAGAAGGAGAGAGCGATCGCGCCTTTAGCATTTCTCCCGAACAAACTAAAGATTATGGGTTAGATAAACCTTTTGCGACAATTAATATTCAGTTAAAAAACCGAAAAAAATCGAAATTAGTTGTAGGAAATCCTGATTTTGAAGGAAAATTTCTCTACGCTCAGATCGATCCTTCCACTCAGAGCGATCGCGCCTTAACTGTTATTCTGGTGACTCAGGATTTTCAATATGCCCTACAGCGAGATTTAGCAGAATGGACGCAGGAATAGGGAAGGGAGGGGAGACGGGGGGAGTGTGGGGAGTGTGGGGACAGTTATCAGTTATCAGTTATCAGTTATCAGTTATCAGTCACCAGTCACTAATCACTAATCACCAGTCACCAGTCACCAGTCACTAATCACCAATCCCTGCTAGCGACACTCAATTAAGTTAAGTGGCTAAAACCAAGTCAACATCATCGGTTCCTTCTATCTCTCCCTGACCCGATTTTATCTGTTTGCCATTGACCTCAACAGCAAAAGGCGTATTGGACAGATTAATATTGTAGTCCGTGACTTCAGAGGTATAGCCGACGCTAGCAAT
>CAYTUO010000240.1:0-7117 GCA_964441015.1 uncultured Pleurocapsa sp. | reverse complement strand
CGTGAAGATTTTTTGGTAAAGTTAGTCCGCAATTCATCCCCCGATAAATCGGGGGATGAATTGCTCACTCAAGATAAATATCCGTGTTCTGCTAAAAAAGTAAGACTGATATCTTCCTCCGTGCCGTTGGGAACTAGGCGATGACCGAGTAATTTATCGACATATTTCCCCAGAAGATCGCTCTCTAAATTGACTAAATCGCCAATACTAAGATAAAAAAGGTTGGTTTGTGCATAGGTATGGGGAATAACAGCCACCTTGAACCAACTCCCGTCCTCGTCGCAATCGGCAACCGTTAGACTAATTCCGTTGACAGCAATACTGCCCTTGGGAATGAGATAGCGGGCGATGCGCGATCGCCATTGTTCGGATAGAGAGGGGGGTGCGGCAAAGGTCATTTCCCAGGACTTTTCTGTCTCGACAGACTCAACTAAACAACCAATCCCATCGACGTGGCCCGTCACGAAATGTCCGCCGAGTTTGCTGCCAACTCGCAGTGAGGTTTCTAGATTGACGTAATCGGCAGTTTGGCTGCGCTGTCCTAGCGTGGTACGCTGTAAGGTTTCGGGAGAAGCAGTTGCCACGAATCCGTCAGACAAAATTTCTTCTACGGTCAGACAAACGCCATCTACTGCGACGCTATCGCCAATGGCTAAATCGGACAAAATGATCTGAGTGGCATTTCCCTTGATTGATAAGGCAAAGCGATCAGGTTCGAGCGATCGCATCGTGCCTATTCCTTGAATTAATCCTGTAAACACTGGTCTTTATTTGAGACAATAGAAGTAGTATCAGAGCGAAGTGGGTAACCAGGCGACGTTGCCTTGATGTATTTTTTTTATGAAGTTCGCAGTGATTCCCGTCATCTTGGGTCATACTGTGAGTGTAACGCTGAGTGTAGCCTATTGCTCAATCTCCATATCCCCATGTACTCCTTATCTTTTGCTTGTCTATTAACGCCGACTGTATTTTAGAGGCTGAGCTTATGATTGAAATGAGAGTTGCTGGAATTGCCCTAGATGCTGTTACCCGTAGCCCGATCGTCCTGCTAAAAGATGGCACGGATCGCCGCGCTTTGCCAATCTATATCGGGCAAGATCAGGCAAGGGCAATTATTGGTGCGCTAGAACAACAAAAACCCCCTCGCCCTTTAACCCACGATCTGATCGTCAATCTCTTAGAAGCGTGGGAGCTTCAATTGGAGCGCGTTATCATTCATTCGCTACAAGATAATACCTTCTATGCCGTTCTCTGCCTGAAACAAGGAGAGAAGAAAAAGGAAATTGATTGTCGTCCCAGCGATGCGATCGCAATTTCCATCCGCACGGGTTGTCCGATCTGGGTAATGGAGGAAGTCGTCGCTGATGCCTCGATTCCCGTTGATCGCGAGGCTGATGAAGAAGAACGCAAAGCTTTTAGGGAGTTCATCTCTAACCTGCGCCCTGAAGATTTCATTCAACGGGGAGGTTTAGGCAGCGATAGTGAATCGTAAACTACTTGCAGCAACTTCCATAAATCAAAGAAATTGACGATTTCTAATGAAAGGATTTTGGATTGATTTAATCACCCATTACCAATCACTAAGGACTAGCGAGCGGGACGCTCATACTACTACTGAACTCCTAAGTTAGGCAAAGCCTAACCTACACTCCTGACACTGATAACTGTTAATGCGCTATCGACGCTTTGGGAAAACGAATTTACCTCTTTCGGTTTTTTCCTTGGGCACTATGCGCTGTTTAGCTTCTCAATCAACATTTCAACAGACGCTACAGCAAGCGATCGCGCTAGGTATCAATCATATAGAAACTGCCAGAGGTTATGGCAAAAGCGAACAATACTTAGGACTGACTCTCAAAGCTGAATTGCCCGTACCGCGCGAGCAAATCTATATTACTACCAAACTTCCACCGACTTCCGATTCAGAACAGATGCGTCAGTGGATCGAGCAATCGCTAACCAATCTTCAGCTTGACTATCTTGACTGTCTGGCGATTCACGGAATTAACACTTGGGAGCATCTTGACTGGATAACGCAAGAAAGAGGCTGTCTGAAAGCTATCCAAGCAGCTATGGCAGAGGGAAAAATACGTCATCTCGGTTTTTCCACGCATGGCACTCTAGAATTAATTTTGGCGGCGATTAATACCGATTTATTTGAGTTTGTCAATCTTCACTACTATTATTTTCTTCAGCGTCACGAAAAAGCTGTTGAATTGGCGCATCGAAAAGATATGGGAGTATTTATTATCTCCCCGGCCGATAAAGGGGGTCGTCTCTACACGCCTCCAGCAACCCTTAAACAGTTATGTCAGCCTTTCTCTGCGCTAGAGTTGAACTATCGCTTTCTGTTGAGCGATCGCCGCATTACTACCCTCAGCGTTGGGCCCGCTAACCGAGAAGAATTGATAGAACCTTTAAAAGTTGCTGATCGCGACGAGCCTCTCACTCCCTCAGAAATTTCTGTTTTAGAATGCCTAGACGCTCGTTTAGCCGAGACTTTGGGGACAGATCGTTGCAGTCAGTGCGATCGATGCCTTCCCTGTCCTGAAGAGATTGACATTCCTGAAGTTCTGCGGCTGCGAAATCTTGCCATTGCTTATGATATGACCGATTTCGGTCAATACCGCTATCGGATGTTTGAAAACGCCGGTCATTGGTTTTCTGGAAATCAAGCTAACCGTTGTACCCAATGCGGTGACTGTCTTCCTCGCTGTCCCGAACAGTTAGAGATTCCAAGGTTATTGCTAGACGCTCACCAACGCCTCAATGGAGCGCCGCGTCGTCGTCTTTGGGAATAGGACAAGAGCGTTAAATATTATTTTTCAATAAATGTTTGAATAGATTATCTTTTACCATCATTTGGCGAAATAGTTCAATCAAACACTCTTGAGCTTGTTCTTGACTTAAACTTTTAGCTTGCTCTCGAAAGATTTGCAATTTAAATTGTTGCTCTAAGCTGAGTTGGTTAGAAATTTCCATCGGTTTACTCCTGACAATCTTTGTTGAACGGAGCAATTAACTAGAAATATGCTCTTGACAGACACTATAGCATCTGGATTATAAGCTGTCAATTTTGTCAAGCGATAATAATTCATATTTATAAAACTTAACATAAAATTGCGTACTAGGAGGATGATATAGAATAAAAAGTAGCTCAGAAATTTATCCGAGCCTTGGTGAAATATACGAGTGAACCAGCCGTCTTGGTCGTAGCCATATCTACGCTGTCTGTGAACATACATCGGAGTAGCTGAGGAATCTGAGTCAACAACTTTCATAGTACTGCGGGACTCGCAGGAATCGAAAACGCCTATGCAGTCGGTCTGTCGGGGAATAAGTCATGGGGCTGTTCTAGATAAGAGGCGAAATCCCTGTCAAGGAAATAACTAGGAATGCCCAATCGTGAGGTTGGGAAGCCCGCGATTAATCGCGGGAGGATGTCACATTGATTTTACGTAGTAGTTATCATATTCCCGTCTTGAGTCGAGAATTAATCGAGGGATTAAATGTTCGTCGAGGGGGGAACTATTTAGATGCAACAGTAGGAGGAGGAGGACATAGCCGCTTAATTTTAGCAACCTTCCCAGACGTACGCTTGACAGCAATTGATCGCGACGAACAAGCGATCGCGGCAGCCACAGCCAATTTAGCCGAATACGGCCCAGAACGTTTAACCTTTTGGCAGGGCAATTTTGCCGATTATCCAGGAGAAAACCAGCAATTCGAGGGGATTATTGCCGATTTAGGCGTTAGTTCGGCTCAATTCGATCAGGCTGATCGCGGTTTTAGTTTTCGCCAGACAGCGCCTCTAGATATGCGAATGGATCGCACTCAGTCATTAACTGCCGCAGAGATTATCAATCATTGGGACGAGGAAGAACTCGCGAAGATTTTTTATGAATATGGAGAAGAAAGACTGTCGCGGCGCATTGCCAAACAGATCGTACAAAAACGTCCGTTTCAAACCACAACAGAATTAGCCGGAGCGATCGCGCTTTGCGTGCCTGCCAAATATCGCTATGGTAGAATTCATCCGGCGACTCGTGTCTTTCAATCTCTCCGAATTGTCGTCAATCAAGAACTAGAATCTTTAGAACGGTTCCTCGACAAAGCACCTCACTGGCTAAAAATCGGTGGCAGAATCGGGATTATTAGCTTTCATAGCTTAGAAGATCGCATCGTCAAACATCGACTGCGCGACTCATCTTTATTAGAAGTCCTCACCAAAAAACCTATTCTTCCCCAACCTGAAGAAGAAGCAGAAAATCCCCGTTCTCGTTCTGCTAAACTTCGATTTGCCCAACGCAAAGAAATCTAAACTTTAACAAATATATCGTACAACGACAAGAAAATCTCCACCACGATGAGAATGACGATATACCATTCCACCCGCATACTACTGTTGTGCTGTAGCAAACCTAAAGCCGTTTCTGCCGTGCGGGAAACCAATCCTAGCTTCTGTTCCAACACAAGATGCCGTTCTCGCACTTCATACTCATTGGCCAATCGTCGATAGAAAGGGTCGAATTCAGGATAGTCCCAAAGAAGTTCCGGTTTATCAATAATTTCCACGCGGCCGACCATCTTGTGAAGAATGGACAAAGTATTGCCGAGTTGCCGAAGTAGTTCTCGAACTTGATGTCTATTCCAATGGGTGTGCTGCAAACTGATGGCAAAGGGTTCGATGCGATCAAAGGCTTTGGCTATCTGGACTTCGTAGTAAGCTAAAACAACGCTTTTAGCGAGGATATCCGCAACAATCTGTAAACTTTCGCGATTAAATTTAGGCACAAAGATAACGCCCTCTTCGACTTTCCCAATACTCGCGACATTTTGGTGAATTTCTACCTCTTCCACTTCAGGCGGATAAACAGGTGTAGCGATCAGGGGGTTCAGATCGGCTAAAAACGCTGCCTCTTCTGCGGGAGATAAGTCAAAGATTACGATCGCGCCATAGCGGAAAAGAACGGCACAGCCCTGAACGCCAGCACTTACCATCAAAGGGTTAGTAGCCAGACAATCTCCCTTTTCTAACCCCTTCAAATTAATGCCTTGCCCAATCAGCAGAGCGCGTGCTTTGAGTGTATCTTGATTGACAAAGAGTGCTTGCTGCATCTTGCGTTGAGATTAGGCTGGCCCGAAAAGATAATCTCTCAGACTCTTCAATTGGGATGAGAGTTCTTGACGGCTGGCAAAAGCGATCAGGTAGCGGTAAGCAAACCAAGCCCCATAGCCCAAACCAACCAGTTCCAGACTCGGTGCTAGCAAGGGAATGTCGTTAACAGCATCCAATACGGCTAACACGATCTTGAGCGCGATCGAGATCGCTAAAATCCATCCCAGCAAGACCACAGGTCGCTTGTAGGCCTGCCAAAAGTCTGTCCAATATTTGGGGAACAGATCTATAGCTTCAGAGAGTTGCCTTCCTAGCAGCAGCGATTGTTCTAGGTACGAGCGCGTTACCAGAGTGCCTGCGGGTTCTGTTGAGACCTTGACTGGGGAAACTTCGGCTTGATCCAATTGCTTTTCTGGCAGAAGAGGTTCAGACATAATTGATTTCTAAGCCCGTTCAAAAGAGTCTTATTTGATAGTAGCGCTTTAGTTCCTCCTTATAATCTTTAGAAGAAGTGAAACTCTCTATCAGATAGATGCCGACAGAAATCGATCGCACACATCTTACTTCCTCAATTCCTTCGTGGCTAAAACGTCCCATTGGTAAAGCCAGCGAACTCTCGACAGTTCAAAAAATTATCAAGCAGCGACAAATTCATACGATCTGCGAAGAAGGTCGCTGTCCCAATCGAGGCGAATGTTATGCCCAAAAAACGGCAACGTTTCTCTTGATGGGCCCGACTTGTACTCGCGCCTGTGCGTTTTGTCAAGTAGATAAGGGACACGCACCCATGCCATTAGACCCCGAAGAAGCTCTAAAAGTGGCAGAAGCCGTCCAATTACTGGGTTTACGCTATGTGGTGCTGACTTCTGTGGCAAGAGACGATTTGTCCGATGGTGGGGCAGGTTGGTTTGTCAAGGTAATGACTGCCATTCGCCAGATGAACCCGTCAACCCAAATTGAGGTATTAACTCCTGATTTTTGGGGAGGTAAAGGGGCAGAACAAGCACAAAAAGAACGAGTTGCCACGGTAGTAGCGGCTAAACCTGCCTGTTACAACCACAATATCGAAACGGTGCGGCGACTCCAAGATCGGGTGCGACGGGGGGCTAAATATGAGCGATCGCTCAAGGTGCTGAGTTGGGTTAAAGAACTCGATGCGAGTATTCCCACTAAGTCTGGTTTAATGTTGGGACACGGCGAGACGGAAGAAGAAATTATTCAAACGATGAAAGACTTGCGGGCGATAAACTGCGATCGCCTTACTCTCGGTCAATATATGCGCCCTTCCCTAGAACATTTGCCAGTACAAAAATATTGGCGACCGGAAGAATTCGAGCAACTGGGAGATATTGCCCGTTCACTAGGCTTTTCTCACGTGCGATCGGGCCCCTTGGTTCGCAGTTCCTATCATGCTGGAGAGGAGGAGTAATCAGTAATTGGTGACTGGTGATTGGTGATTGGTGAGAAGGTGATTGGGAGCAGAGGAGCAGAGGAAGAATTAATCCAAAATCCTTTCATCCAAAATCCAAAATTCTGAATTGTCTGCTTTATAAAAAATTCAGAATGGCTAGGGCAACGCTGGATGCATATTCTTCATGAATGCCCAATGTGCCAGGAAGTCTGACTGTTTGGATTCCTGGTAAAAGGGCGATCACTTCCATTTCCGCTTTTGAGATTGGGGGAGCTTGTTCGGCTAAAACGAGCAAGATTGGCAGAGAAAGAGATTGAAAATAGGCCAAAAACTCTGATCGCTCTGATACTGGATCGATCGCGCCTGTAACGAATGCCACCGGAGCAAATCTTGCACCAGGTTGTTGGGTAATTTGTCGTTTCTCGGCAATGAATTGTGGAGTCAGGCGATCGCGATCGACATAAACGTGCCGACTATACATCAAACGAAGAAATGATGGAGGTAGACTTAATAGCCAAATAGTTTGCTAAACTTACGGTTCTTCAGGAGATATTATGCTAAACTATTAGGTAAATGCCAGTGTAATA
>CAYTUO010000239.1:0-7190 GCA_964441015.1 uncultured Pleurocapsa sp. | reverse complement strand
GATCGCTGCCGTGATTGTGGAGGCATTTGGTTTGACTGGCGAGAAGCAGAACAGCTAAAGATGTTGCAAGGTTCAGAAATTGTAGATAATGGGAATCCCGCAGCAGGAATTCAGTGCGATCGCAGCGATAAAGAACTCAACTGTCCCAGATGCCGTGCCAAAATGATGCAGATACTCGATATCGACGAATATACGCTTTGGTATGAAAAATGCCCAAAATGCCAGGGAATTTGGTTTGATGCTGGCGAATTTAAAAAATTTAAGCAAAATTTTCTGCCGAAAAGCGTGCTAGATCTGACTAGACAAGTGTTTCGTCCCAAAAAAGAGTGAATCAAAAATTCTGTCAAGATTGGTAAACTAATTCGAGAGAAGGAATTAGGGAGAGGAAACACCTTGCTAGACGAAAAAGCCAAGAAAACCATGCTACGCAAGATTCCCCACGGACTTTATATCTGCGGAGTCAGAGATGGGGAGGAATTGAACGGCTTTACTGCCAGTTGGTTGATGCAAGCTTCTTTTGCTCCGCCGCTAGTCGTCAATTGCGTGAGAAAAGATTCGATTTCTCATGAAATGCTGCAAAAAAGTGGAGTATTTGCCATTAGCTTCCTCGAAAACGGACAAAAAGACCTAGCCGCAAGATTTTTCAAGCCTAAACGTCGTGTGGGCAACAAATTCGAGGATGTAGAATTTTACGAAGGCGAGGAAACAGGCTGTCCGATTATCAAAGATTCTCTCGGCTATATCGAATGTAAGGTTGTCGATGCAGTGGAACACGGCGATCATACCGTTTATGTCGGTGAGGTGATTGGTTCTGGAATTCACCGTGAAGGCGAACCTCTGTTGCTAGAAACTACGGGTTGGCAATATGGGGGATAGACAGTAGATATCTTGCATAAATCAAAGAAATTGACAATTTCTAATTTTGAATTTTGAATTTTGAATTGATTCAGTGAACCGTTATGCCGTTGATTAAAGTTCAATCGTCCGTTGCTGCACCAAACTCAGCCGTTGTTGAGGAACTGCTCAAAAGTCTTTCGGCAAAGGTGGCGAAGCATCTGGGAAAACCAGAATCTTATGTCATGACATCTTTTGAACCCGATGTAAAAATGAGTTTTGCAGGGACGTTTGAGCCAGTGTGTTATATCGAAGTCAAAAGCATTGGCAAAATGAACCCTTCACAAACCAAAGCAATGAGTCAAGATTTCTGCCAACAAATTCAAGATAAGTTAGGAGTTCCCATGAATCGGGTTTATATCGAGTTTGCTGATGCTGAAAGAACGATGTGGGGATGGAATGGAGCAACTTTTTAAGGAGTATGAACCTAGAAAATCCTTGCAGCGAAATGACCGAGAATAAAATTGGTTGCAAGCCTCCAGATTCATCTGTGGGGAAAATCTAAAATCCTTTCATCCAAAATCGAAATGACTCCTACTCCCCAAGAACAGCCATCTCGATCCAAGAAATACTTCCAGCGCTTCGATCTCGTCGTTTTAGTGGCTATTTTAGTGTTAAGCGCATCGATCGCACTCGTTCTTGTGCAGGGCGATCGCACGATTTTGCGGGTAACGAATTTTAGCTGGAAAAACAAAGCGATCGGCGTAGAAGATCGCTGGTTTACGATGACCTTTAATCGTCCGGTTGATCGCGAAAGCGTCGAAAAAAATCTCATCGTCAAGCCTTCTTTGCCAGGAAAAATTAGCTGGACGGGGCAAAAATTAGTCTATACGCTCACAGAATTGCCCATTTATGGCAATAACTATCAATTAATCCTAAAAGGGGCCAGCAAAAGCTATAGCAATGACGTTATTGAAACCTATGTCAATGTCTTTAAAAGTCACGATCGCGCTTTTGTCTATCTAGGCGTAGAAGAGCAAGAAAGAGGACAATTAATTCTCGTCAACATCACTCAAAAAACAAAAAAAGCCCTCACTCCCCGCGATTTAGTCGTCACCAATTTTGAAATCTATCCCAAAAGTGACAAAATTTTATTTTCTGCGTTTGAGCGGGGAAGTTGGAGCAAAGGCATTGACAAACAACAACTGTATACTGTCTCGACAGGACTTGATTTTCAATCTTCCAAATCAGCCGAACCGCTAGGAAGAATTCAACCTCTGCTAGACGCTAAAGACTACCAAAATCTGAAATTTGACTTATCTGATAACGGCAAAACCATTGTTATTGGGCGAGTCAATCGCAACAATCGGGCTGACTCTGGTTTGTGGGTGATCCCTGAAAATGGCGAACCCAGACCGCTAGGATTGCCAGGAAATAACTTTATTGTTGCACCAGATGGCAATACAGTAGCAGTAGCTCAACGAGGCGGCATTGCCACGATTCCCCTGAATCCAGAAGGCGATTCGTCGAAATTTTTGCCCGGATATGAAGCCGTTGTCGGTTTTTCTAAGGAGGGTTCGCAGCAATTTTTGGTGAAGGACAATTCCGATTACACGCGATCGCTGGTACTGCTAAAAAAGGACGGCACGACCAAAGAACTGTTTCAAACTTTTGCCCCGATTGTCAACTGTAAGCTAGAACCGCGAGAGGAAAAAATCCTTTACTGTCTTAAGATAGGTTTGGTTCAAAGAGAAGAACAACAATTTCGCGAAGAAGCGTACTTGGCAGCGATCGATCTAGAGACAGCTAAGGAGGTTCCTTTGTTAGTCTTGCCTATCTATCGCAACGTTCAGATGAGTATGTCTCCTGATGGTGTAGCCTTGTTATTCGATCAGATTGTGACGAGTTTTCCTAATACGAATACCGATCTCAGAACTGATCGCGCAGAAGCAATTGTTAATGGTCGCCTCTGGTTATTAACGTTACCCGAATTGGAAACAGTTCAAACCGGGACAAAACTTTCTCAAATTTTGCCGGAAGAATTAAACCCAGGATTTCAACCTCAATGGATACCTTAAGTAGTTGAGCAAAATAAATTACCTAGTTGAGAGAGGGAACTTCTTAACAGGGAACAGTGTAGAAGATATGTAATTAATTTTGTTTAGGTACTTAATTGAGTGGTCGTGCTAAAACTTCACTTTCCCTCCCAACCAGTTAGTTAATAATAAAGGAACCTCTCTTTTAAAGCGCCACAAAGAATAGATTTTAAAGGCAGGCTTTGACATTTTCGCAATGGATTTCAAGATGCCATTGAGAGGTTGATTAGGAAACTTTTTGTTAATTAAATTCACCGATCCGACATCGTAAAGACAGTCTAAGATGAGCTTGACAGTTGTTTCCTCCCTTTCAAATAAACTTTCTAACAACACGAGAACGTCGCGCATTCGCTCTTGTGCCATTCGTTCTTCCTCTGACAGCTTGGGAAGGCGTTTGGGAACTTCTACCGATTTTCTTCGCAATGTCAGCATTAGTTACTTAGTTTTTCTAGCTTCCTCCTAGATTATTCCCCTAAATTTTCCCAAAACGACGATCTCTTTGCTGATAAGCTGATAACGCTTTGTGAAATTGAACGCGATCGAAGTCGGGCCAAAGCGTTTGCGTCACGTAAATTTCGGCGTAAGCCATTTGCCAGAGCAAGAAATTACTAATTCGCATTTCCCCACTCGTGCGAATGAGTAAGTCTGGATAGGGAAGGCCGCATTTGTAGAGATAGCGCTCGAATAACGCTTCATCGATTTCTTCAGGGTTAATCAGTCCTTGCTGAACTTTAGCTGCGATCGCGCGACAAGCTTCCACAATTTCCTGTCGTCCCCCATAATTCGTCGCTACTGTAAACTGAATCCCCAAATTATTTTTCGTTTCCTCCATCGAGCGATCAATCTCAGCCAGAAGTGATGGCGGTAGGGCTTCTAAATTCCCGACAAAGCGGATTCGCACATTTTCTTCCATCATCTCCTTGAGTTCTTTGCGTAATACTCGCTCGAACAACGTCATCAGAAATTCGACTTCCTCAAGGGGCCGTCCCCAATTTTCCGTGGAAAACGCATAGGCAGTGAGTGCTGGAATGCCCCAGTCTCTACAGCAACGCAGCAAATCTTTGAGCGTATCTACCCCCCGTTGGTGCCCCATAATGCGGGGTAGTCCTCGGCGCTTTGCCCAGCGACCATTGCCATCCATAATGACCGCTACGTGCTGAGGCAAACGACTTTTATCGAGATCGGCTGGTAACTCTTGTAAGGCGATGGGCTTGGCTGTCATTTCTTGTGATCTTTTGAATTCGCTGACGGAAGATGAAAGATACGCTCTAATAATATTCGTCCTTGCAAGCTAAGGGTACGCCTGAGCATACCCAAACCGGGGGCAACAACTTCTCCCTCTACTGACGAAGACAATCTTTCCTCTAATAGCTCTTTTAGTTTACTGCTAGTTAAGGGTCGATTGAGATTACCTCTTTCGGCTAAAGAAATCGATCCGGTTTCTTCGGAAACAATCACACAGATACAGTTTTCAATTCGCTCGGTAATTCCCATCGCTGCTCGGTGGCGCGTCCCTAACTGCCGCGATGTCGTGCGTTCTGAGAGGGGCAAAATTACCCCAGCCGAAACAATGCGAGAGCCGCGAATAAAGACAGCCCCGTCATGTAACAAGGTTTTGGGTTGAAAAATGGTTTGCAAGAGTTCTTTAGAAACTTCTCCATTGAGACTTACCCCTGAATTGACAAACACGCGCATATCGATAGTCCCCGTGGTTTCGATAACCATCAAAGCGCCGGTTCGATTTTGCGAGAGTTCTTTGACTGCATCGACAATTTCATCGATCGCGCTGTCGGGTTTGGCGGTTTGACGCTGACGCTGAAAGATTTGGATAATTTGTCCTCGTCCGAGCAGTTCTAAAAATCGACGGAACTCCGACTGAAAGATCACTGCCAGCGCCACAGCCGATCCTAGCACCAGCTTATCTAGCACAAACTTGAGGAGTTCTAGATCCTGGCTTTCGCTGACGACTGCTGCCAACATGAGAATAATTAGTCCCCGCACCATCCATAGGGTACGACGCTCCCCAATGATGAGGAGCATTAAATACGTTAGTGCTAAAACTAATCCAATATCGAGACCGTTGTGGATGTTGATGTTGTGGATGAGCCAAGAGACAACCCAGCTACGATCAGGAGCAGAACCCGACATGAGAATTATGAATTCCGAATTATGAATTCTCGATTATGAGAAATTTTTCAGTCTGGTCGGTAAGCAATCTTGACGGATGAGATCCTCGGAAGTTTCTCGTTGCAAAATTAGATTGGCTTCTCCTTCATTAACCAAAACGGCTGCCGGACGAGGCAAGCGATTGTAATTGGAGGCCATGCTATAGTTGTATGCTCCCGTCCCCATCACCACCAGAATATCTCCTGGTTGAGTTTTGGGCAGTCTAGCATCTTTAATCAGAATATCTCCTGATTCGCAATGTTTGCCAGCGATTGTCGCGGTTTCTTCGAGCGGTGCTGACATCCGATTGGCTACGACCGTTCGATAGAGGGATTGATAGGTAATCGGGCGAGGATTATCTGACATGCCGCCATCGATCGCGACATAAGTCCGAATTTCGGGAATTTCTTTGCGGCCGCCAATCGTATAGGCCGTGACGCAGGCCGAACCAATGAGCGATCGCCCCGGTTCGGCAATTAATTTCGGCAAGGGTAATTGATGGACTTCGCACGCTTTGACGACTGCTTGGGCGGCAGCTTGGCTCCATTCCTCGATACTGGGGGGATCGTCGGCTTCGGTGTAGCAAATCCCCAAACCGCCACCAATATTCAATTCTTGAACTCTCAAGCCATAATCCCCTGCTTTTTTGATCCACTCGACTAATACCCCTGCTAAATCTTGATGGGGTTGGCGTTCAAATATTTGCGAACCGATATGAGCGTGTAAGCCGATGCACTCAAGCGCCGATTGCTGGCTGAGATAGGTGAAAACAGCTTCTATTTGGTTGGGATCGAAGCCAAATTTACTGTCTAGGTGCCCGGTGCGAATATACTCGTGAGTATGACATTCGATGCCGGGAGTCAGCCGCAACAGGATGCGGATCGGTTTGTTGGCATTGGGGCTTAATTTGACCAGGGTTTCTAATTCCAGCCAGTTATCGACAATAATCGTGCAGTTTGTTTCAATGGCAAACTCAAGCTCGTCTATAGATTTATTATTTCCGTGAAAATAGATTTTTTCGCCAGCGCGATCGCCTAACCCCATCTGTTCGAGCGCTTGTAGGGTGGTGTACAGTTCTCCGCCCGAAACCACATCGAACCCTAATCCTTCACTGGCCACAATACCGCAAACGGCTAGACAACTCCAAGCTTTTGAAGCGTAAATGACCTGGGATGTGCCAGGATAGTATTGCTGGAAAGCCTCTCGATACTGACGGCAGGCCGTTCTGAGGGTAAACTCATCTAAAATATAGAGGGGAGAGCCAAATTGCTCTACCAAGGTGATGAGATCGCAGCCGCCAATTTCCAGACAGTCACGACTGTTGACTTTAGCAGTGAGGGGAAGTAATTCCTGATTGGGCGATCGCGATGTTCGCTCCGCCGTAGGTTGAGGTAAGTACCGTTGTCCAGAATTCTGCGTCCTGAGATCCGTTGATATCATAGGGTAATCGCTGTCAGTCGGTTCGTCATGGGTCAATTAGCTGTGCGTGTTTCAACTGATGAAAACGCCCCGTCCTTTAGTGTACGATAGAATAGCCCTTCATCGCTTGTCTTAAACGCTTTCTCGATTAGCTTCCCGACCATTTCAACCAAGCAAAAACATCATTAGCCGTCAAAGTTAGATTGATCTTGCTTAAGAATGGAAGAGGGCGATCGCCCTTAAATATATCTACCTGTCGTACTGGAGTAATCACCAAAATCGCTTCATCTAAGGGATTAATTAACCATCCCAATTCGCTTCCGGCCGACGAGCAAAAAAGCAGCTTTCCTAAGACTTCTGTTTGGGATTGGTCTGGAGAGAGGATTTCAATTGCCCAGTCTGGATGAGTTTCAAAGCGATTGGCTATTTTCCCCGACTCAGCTACCGGTATGCGCTCCCATCGAAACACGGCTATGTCAGGAACAATCGCATTCCCAGCGAAAACGCAGCGCAGTTCAGGAAAAGCACAGGCAATTTTTTGAGATTTAGCGACGCTGTTAATGGCATTGATTAATTCGAGTTGGATTAAACTATGTTCTCCTTGTGGCATAGGTTTTTGAACAATTTTTCCTGCAATCAATTCAGAGGCGGGTTTGGTTTCTGGGAGAGTGAGAA
>CAYTUO010000238.1:0-7197 GCA_964441015.1 uncultured Pleurocapsa sp. | reverse complement strand
TCATTTTTTAGTTAATTACTAATAGTTTAGCATAATATCTCCTGAAGAACCATATTTGCTTTCGGAAAGGGAAAATGATCGATTTCATCTAAGGTCACCCAGCGAATTTCATCACACTCAATAGGTGTTGGTTCACCTGCCAAATAGCGACAATAATGAACGATCAAAGTCACTCGAAAATGGGTATAAGCATGGTCGATAGTAATTAAATGCGCTTCGACTTCTATATCAATACCAATTTCTTCTAAAATTTCTCGTTTAATACACTCTTCTACAGTTTCATCGGGTTCAATTTTGCCGCCAGGAAACTCCCATAATCCTCCCAGTAAACCATTAACAGGACGGCGATCAATTAAAATTAATCCTTGGTCATTGCGGACGACGGCGACACCGATTCTTTTATGAGGTAATGGGGCAGAACTTTCAGACATAGGTAGTTCAGATTGCATCCCTTTATTGTACGCCTGACAGTATGGCATCCAAGGACATAGTAGGCAACTGGGATTTGAGCGCGTGCAAATAGTAGCCCCCAAATCCATTAAAGCTTGATTAAAATCTTTTGGATGTTGAGGGTCGATTAAAGTATCCGATAACTGCCACAATTGTTGAATCGCTTTTGCAGGCGGTACGGGTAAGGCAATCAAACGAGCTAAAACCCGCTTGACGTTACCATCTAAAATAGATACAGGTTGGTTAAATGCAGCGCTGAGAATGCCACCTGCTGTCGTGCGACCAATTCCAGGTAACTTGAGAACTTCGTCTAGGCGATCAGGAAAAATGCCGTTGTAGTCTCGGACGATTTGCTGTGCTGATGCGTGAAGATTGCGGACACGCGCGTAGTAACCCAGTCCTTCCCACGCTTTAAGAACGGTTTGTAGGTCGGCGATCGCGAGGTCTTTAATGGTAGGAAATTGAGCTAACCAGCGTTGGTAATAATGACTAATAACTAATGGCTAATGATTAAATTATTCTTGTTCAGAAAAAGTGCTGTTGAGTTCTTGCAGAGACTTTTCAAAACCCATCCGTTGCTCAGCATTTCGCAAGAAGTAACCGCTCATCATTGCTGAAGCTAACAACCGCCCTAAATGTTCCCTGCTGGTGCTAATGGTAACGCCGAAGTGTTCTGAAGGGAGATGGCCTAACAAACCGATAATGTTGCGCTCCATTACTTGAAAGACTTCAGGAGACTCTGGCCTAGAAAGTTGCGCGATCGCCTCTGGACTGAGGGATTGAACGTATTGCCAAAATCCTTCCCCTGACTCACTTTCGCTACTAAAAAAATTTTGAGTACGATTTAATTCGTTGTTCACTGTTGCCTCCTGTAGGTTCTTCTCTGTCTCAATCCGATGTCAAACGAGTTAGTATGCTATTTGAGTTTTATTCGTTTTTCTTCTCTAATGTAACAGGTTAAAAATTAATTGTTGGTCGGTAGAACCGTACTTTAGACAGGGCATTGTCCCCCCAAGCTATATAAGTATCAATTCAAAATTCAAAATTCTTTCATTCAAAATTCTGTCAGGTTCAGCTAAATTTTGAAGCGTCATGGGCTTCTAATTATGACTTAGTTGGTATTTTATCTTAGCGCAGGTCTCTCAGTTGACTAAACTTATGACGAGCAGCCACAAACTAACTGACTACCCGTCAATTCCAGTCCAATTGCTGTTAACTTGCCAGATATTCTCGAATAGTGGCTTTGCGTTGGCGCAATTTTGAGAGCGCTTCTCGTTCGATTTGCCTGACTCTTTCCCGACTAATATTAAGACGAACGCCGATTTTAGCAAGCGTTAATGGCTGTCCGTCACTGAGTCCAAACCTTAAGGCTAGAACTTCTCGCTGTTGCGGAGTCAGATCCGCCATCAATTTCTCCATATCTAACTGAAGAGAAGAGTGAGTCGCGTAATCCTCCGGTAAAGGCCCCGTATCTTCTAACAATTCTCCCAATTCTGTATCGTGGTTGTCTCCCACCCGCAAATCTAGCGATAGGGGTAGACGCGCCCGTTCTAGATATTCCCTTACCTGTTTGGGCGTTAAATCAAGTTCTTGGGCCAGTTCGGTAATAGTAGCTGCTCGTCCGTTCTGTTGAGCGAGTTGGCGTTGAGCTTTCTTGATTTTATTGAGTTTTTCCGTGATGTGAATGGGCAGGCGAATAGTACGGCTTTTTTCAGCAATAGCGCGGGTGATGGCTTGGCGAATCCACCAGTAGGCATAGGTAGAGAAGCGATAGCCTTTGGTAGGATCGAATTTCTCAACGCCTCGCTGCATTCCAATCGTTCCTTCCTGAATGAGATCGAGTAAGTCGAGATTACGCTTGAGGTATTTCTTGGCAACCGACACTACGAGACGTAAATTAGCCTCTACCATTTTACGCTTTGCTGCATCTCCTGCTGCGATACACTTCTGAATTTCTTCTTCAGTTATCTGAGCAGCTTGGGCCCACTCGGAGTCGGTTGGTTCTTTACCAAGTTCTTGAGTTAGAGATTCTTTGAGGTTTTCTAGAATGACTAACCGTTGTACCCGCTTGGCATATAAGATTTCCTCTTCGTGAGTCAGCAAGGGAACGCGACCAATTTCTCGTAGGTAGGCGCGAACTGGATCGGTAGAATTTTTGTCTATTTTCATAGTGACAGGTCTAGTAGAGGTTGATTTTGGGGTTATTAGAATTAGATGGGTCAAACAGTTAGAGAACTCAAAATTCTGAAAATTGCTTATAATTTTGTAACTTTATTCCTTGAGTCGATTGTCGTAAGCCAAGAAAAAGAAAACAGGTAATAAATAGTCTACAACTCTAGTCAATAGAGACTTTAGAGTTTGATTTCGAGATAAATGGGTTAGGCACTCCTGGGAGTATGTCCGAGAACTTTCTTAACAATAGTACATTAATATGTAACCTATTGTAAACTTTCTGTGAGGGTAAGTTTGGGCTTTTTGGGTTAAACTCGATGACTCCAAAAAAATACCTAGCGATCGCCCAGGGAGGACGAACCGCTTACAGGTTTTAGAGTACCCAGATCGCCTAGAAAGATATGCATCCTACGGAACAAAATTAAAAAGCATTTTGCTCTATAAGACTAAAGTAACTATACCTATTTTCTATAGTTTTGATTATTAAAACTGAATGCGCGATCGCTAATTAAACTGTGAATCAAAATGTCAACTCCCGCAGGATAGATTGATAAAAGACTATAAAATAATTTACGAATAATCTTGAAGACAAGCCGTTTATGCCTCAAACAGTTTGGATTGCCAGACACGGAAATCGCCTTGATTTCGTAAATCCCGAATGGTTTCTTACCGCAGAGCGTCGCTACGATCCGCCACTTTCCGAAGATGGATTAATCCAAGCTAAAGAACTCGGACAGCGACTTAAAAAAGAAAATATTTCTCATATTTTTTCCTCTCCTTTCTTAAGAGCGATACAAACAGCCGATCACGTGGCAGCGATCTTAGATTTACCAATTAAACTAGAAGCTGGATTGGGTGAATGGCTAAATCCCTTTTGGATGACAGAGTGCCCCCAAACTCATCCCCAGGAATTTTTAGCCAAATATTATCCTCGAATAGATTGGAGTTACACCTCTCGAATAGTTCCTCAATATCCTGAAAGCGAGGAAACAGTAAGGCACCGCACGGCCGAAACAGCAAAGGGACTGGTGGCAGAATTTTCTGAAGATATTTTACTAGTTGGGCATGGTGTATCGGTTTTAGGAATTACTAGGGGATTGGTCAGTGGGAATCCAATTGTAAATGCTTCTCTTTGCTGTTTGGTGAAATTAATCCGTTATAAAAATAAATGGGAGATGGCATTGAATTGGGATACTTCTCATTTAAGTTATCAGTGATTGGTGATTAGTGATTAGTGATTGGGAGATCTAGTAATTAAGTTATCCCAGTCACCAGTCACCTTCTCACCAATCACCAATAACTGGTCACTATTTACTACTCAGGTTAAAGTAATTTGATGAGATTCCTCAATAGTATAAACCTCTGAATATGTTAGAGACTCCCAAAACCTTTTCTGTTCTAAAGTTGCCCGTCCATCTCCTCAAGGACTATACGAATTGGCTTCTAGAACGCTTACATGAGAAAGTGGGAACTCATGTCATAACGCTGAATGCAGAAATGGCAATCCTTGCAGAAAAAAATCCCGATGTCGCTAGGATAATCCAAGGAGCCGAGCTTGTCATTCCTGATGGTGCTGGAATCGTTCTTTATTTGCGCTTGAGAGGTCAACGACAGCAACGCTGTCCGGGAATAGAATTAGCAGAGTCGTTACTCAGACAAGTTGGACAATTGGGAGAATCTTACCCGATTGTCTTCTATGGAGGCAAGCCAGAGATTGTCGAAAAAGCTGCCCAAATGTGGCGGCAAAGAATTCCAGGAATATCGATTATAACTAATCACGGCTATCTTTCGCCAGCAGAAGAACAAAACTGGAAGGACACGCTCAAAACTCTACAGCCAAAACTGATTTTTGTAGGAATGGGAGTTCCGCGCCAAGAATTTTGGATCTGCGAGAATCGTTTCCTTTGTCCCGAAGCCATTTGGGTTGGTGTAGGTGGTAGCTTTGATATTTGGTCAGGTAGCAAAGATAGGGCACCCGCTTGGTTTCGAGAACATCATCTAGAGTGG
Organism: uncultured Pleurocapsa sp.; assembly: GCA_964441015.1. Classification (GTDB taxonomy): domain Bacteria; phylum Cyanobacteriota; class Cyanobacteriia; order Cyanobacteriales; family Microcystaceae; genus Hydrococcus. Next base: position 2,568 of record CAYTUO010000238.1, on the reverse strand, counting down.
CTCTATCGACTGTATCAAGAACCCTGGCGTTGGAAGCGAATGCTAGCTTTGCCTGAGTTTTTCTGGCGAGCTTTGCTGGCTAGGTAGAAGAGGAAATGAACTACGATTTCATTAATATAAAATATATATAAAGACTTGAATCCTGCCTAAGAGTGAATGACGGACACGCTTTATGAAAAATCAATTATTTAATACCCATATTCAAAATTCTCATGTTTTATTAACTCCCCATGAGGTTAAATCTAAATTACCTTTAACGCACTTAGCAGAACAGACAACTTTTAAATATAGGCAGGAAATAGAAAATATTTTAGATTTTAAAGATAGTAGAAAATTTATAGTCGTCGGGCCCTGTTCTATCCACGATACAAAAGCAGCCCTTGAATATTCAAAAAAATTAAAACTTCTTGCCGAGAAAGTTCAGAATAAATTACTGCTCGTCATGAGAGTATATTTTGAAAAACCAAGAACAACAGTCGGTTGGAAAGGATTAATTAACGATCCCGACATGGATGATTCTTTTCGTATCGAAAAAGGTTTATTAATGGCACGCGAATTACTTCTGAAAATTGCTGAATTAGGATTGCCTGCCGCCACGGAAGCACTCGATCCGATAGTTCCTCAGTATATTAGCGAACTTATTGCTTGGTCTGCCATTGGAGCGCGGACAACTGAATCACAAACTCACCGAGAAATTGCCAGTGGGCTTTCGATGCCTGTAGGTTTTAAAAACGGTACTGATGGAAATGTTGAAGTGGCTTTAAATGCGATCCGCTCGGCTATCAGTTCCCATCATTTTCTCGGAATTAATCAAAAAGGACAGGTCAGCGTTTTTAAAACCAAAGGAAATGCTTATGGTCATATTATTTTAAGGGGTGGGAATGGAAAGCCTAATTACGATGCAGCCAATGTAAAATTAGTGGAAGAAAAATTAAAAGAGGCAAATTTACCCCCCAGAATCGTTATCGATTGTAGCCACGGCAATTCCAATAAAGATTACAAATTGCAAGCTTTGGTTTTAGAAAATGTTATTCAACAAATTTTAGAGGGAAATACGTCAATAGTTGGTTTGATGTTAGAGTCAAATCTATCTGAAGGTAATCAATCAATTCCCAGTCAAAAAGAACAATTAAAATATGGCGTTTCCGTCACAGATTGCTGTATTGGTTGGCAGGAAACAGAAGAGATTATTTTGGCTGCCTACGAAAAATTGAAGAGAGATTAATGATTGGGAATCCCCATTTCTAAACGAATAGTACGTCCTCGCGAGTCTGTGCGATAAGCCCAAGTGCGATCGCGATAGGATATCACAATTCTCCACCCTTCTACAAGCGCTTGCAGACACATCTCATCAGGTTGAGCCAATCCTAAACAACCATCTGACCAAGTTTGTTGACTGGCCTCTCTGACTTTAAACTGGTCGGCAGGAATACTGGTACGCTTGGATAAATCTTGGCGAACAGCATCAAGAACGGGAGGAGGAACATTTTCGCTCTGATTTTCACCTTTGGGAAATGTTGGGAGTAGAGGATTAGCCAGGGTAATCTCGCTATTGCCCAAGTAGATGACACTCACTAACACTAAGAGCGAAAAGCAGAATCGCGATCGCAGTATTTTCCAAACATAGGTCGCACTCATAAGCTTCAGCTTTCTACTTGAGATTCAAAAATTTATCTAACGCTCCTACCATCTGAGGCGGCCAGCGACGGATATTTTTTACCCAATTGAGATCTTGATAGCGATTGTCCGTACCGACGGCGGCTACCCAGTTACTTTCTGCTTCTCCCTGCTGTCCCTCCTCCCAAAGCACGGCAGTCAGAGCAGCCCGCATATCGGGAAACATGGGATATTTGCGAACCAAGTTGCGGATCGTGCGAAGGGCTTCGTTCTTTTTCCCGACTTGATAGAGCGCTAGTGCCGCATTAGCACGAGCAAAAGCAAAGTTTGGGGCTAACTCAGCAGCTTTTTGGTAATCTGCGAGCGCTTCTTCCCAGTTTCCCAGTCCGCCTTCAGCGTTACCTCGGTTATTGTATGCCATCGCATCGTTAGGGTCGATCTCCAAGACTCGGTTATAATCTGCGATCGCCTCTTCGTATTTTCTTTTTCCTTCCAAAGCTGCACCACGATTGAGATAGGGATCGGGCGCGTTGGGAGCCAATTCTATCGCTCGATTAAAGTCTGCGATCGCACCATCCAATTTATTCTGACTGACGCGAGTATTGCCTCTATTGCTCCACGCTGCCGGATTGGTCGGAAAGTCTTCGATCAGTTGGGTCCAATAGGTCTCAGCTTGGGCGAAATCCCCTTTTTCTGTGGCTTCAAAGGCTTTTTTGGCTATTAATTCGCCTTTTTGAATTTGTTCTTCGCTGTAGCTGGTAGATTGAATGTCCTGTGCTATAACAGGCGCAGTCCAACCCAAGACAAACAGCACGCATAGTAAACTCAGAATCCAGCGAATCATCTTTCAACCTCCGTGGAGATTCCCGTTACAACCGCAAGGTTTAACGGGAGACGTGCCGTATAAACGCCTGGGGAAACCCCAGGCGACAGGCACTCAGGAAACGGAGG
>CAYTUO010000237.1:0-7208 GCA_964441015.1 uncultured Pleurocapsa sp. | reverse complement strand
CTTTCTGTCTTGGTGGTTGGTTTTTGTTGGAATAAGGTAAAGATATGGTTACTCAAAAGTTTGAGTTTTTTAGTAAACGGATACCATAAGATTCCGCCAATTTTTTTGCTCCATTTTGGTAATCAAGAATGGCTAGCACTCATATTAGCCTGAACAGTTGCCATAAAACATCTTTTAAATCGTCAATAATTACCAGAATTTCTTGTTTTGTCGTTACTTGAATAACAGCAGCAATTTCATTGACTATTGCCACTAATTCTGTTATTTTACGCTCAAATTCTTGCTTGATTTCATTACGAACAGAAGCATCAATTTTTAACTTGCCAGTAATTAACTTAAGAAGATCGAAACCAGTAGAAACCTGAGCATTCACGCTTTCTGTTTCTATTCGAGTTTTGGTAGCAAACCACTTGTAAAAAGAGTCTTTTGTCGATTCAGAAATTTTAACTTGATTGACTTCCGCTTGATACATTAAATTAACTGCGATCGCAAACAGAATATTAATGTGGTTGACATCAGACATTTCAATGGTGTCTTAAATAGAAAATAAAACCACAAAATAGCGATCGCACAATCGCCTACTAAACTCAGCTAATAAAGTAGACTTGCCACAGCCGCGATGTCCCGTAAAGATAATCTTGCCATCACCATTAGGGCTATCTTCAACTAATTGCTCTAACTCTTCAATTACCTCTCCACCATAATCTACTCTAAATTTATCTAAGTCGTTTGGTTCTATAAGTGATAGCAGATCCAAGTTTCTGTAAGCTTCTTGAAATGACTTCAATAAATCTTGGGACATTATGTAGTGCTGTATAAAGTACTTACTATAAATATCATGACCTAAATGCAGCAGACAACATTATGCTGTGAAAGAGAACCGATTTATAACAATCATTAGATTCCCTATGGCTACTCAAACTCTTGGACTCGATCGCAATCTTTATGACTATTTTCACTCGATTTCTTTGCGAGAACCAGAAATATTAAGCCAACTTCGTCAGGAAACCGCCAAACATCCGATGGCGATGATGCAAATTGCTCCCGAACAAGGTCAATTTATGGCACTGCTTATCCAATTGATGGGGGCAAAGAAAACTTTAGAAGTGGGCGTATTTACAGGCTACAGTAGTTTAGCAGTAGCATTAGCATTACCCAGCGATGGGAAGATTATTGCTTGCGATACAAATGAAGAATATACCGCGATCGCGCGTCATTATTGGCAAAAAGCAGGCGTAGCAGATAAAATTGACCTCCGCATTGCCCCCGCATTAGACACTTTAGACGAGTTAATCGCCCAAGGACAAGCAAACACCTTTGATTTTGCCTTCATCGATGCAGATAAGAGCAACTACGACAACTACTACGAAAGGGCATTACAATTAGTGCGTCCGGGGGGACTGATTGCCATTGATAATGTGCTTTGGGGTGGAAAAGTTGCCGATCGCGACGTACAAGATAATCGTACCAAGGCAATTCGGGAGTTGAATCAAAAACTCCATCAAGATAAGCGAGTGACTATCAGTCTCGTCCCGATCGCAGATGGATTAACGCTAGCACGAAAGGTTAATTAATTTATTGATTTTTATAATTGATCGCTCTTTTAGCTAGTTCAATCTGTCGTTGCTTTTCCTGTTGGCGCGATCGCTTTTCCTCAGTAAGACTCTCAAAACAGTAAGGACAGGAAATCCCTTCTTGATAATGAGGAGATGTTTTATCTTCTTCTGAAATCGGATGTCCGCAACTACGGCACATATCGTAGCTTCCCGTTGCTAAAGCATGTTTAACCGCGATTCGTTCGTCAAAAACAAAACATTCCCCCTCCCAAAAACTCTCTTCTGGGGGAACTTCTTCTAAATACTTGAGAATGCCGCCTTTGAGGTGATAGACTTCCTGAAACCCTTGTTGCAACAGAAACGAAGAAGCTTTTTCGCAGCGAATCCCTCCCGTACAAAACATGGCGACTTTTTTATGCTGATTGGGATCGAGGCGATCGCGAACGTATTGGGGAAACTCTCGAAACGAGTGAGTTTGAGGATTAATTGCTCCTTTAAAAGTCCCGATATTAACTTCATAGCTGTTGCGAGTGTCAATAACCAGAACGTCTGGATCACATAAGAGTTCGTTCCATTCTTTCGCAGTGACATAAGTGCCTACTTGCTTGTTAGGATCGACTTCTGGCATTCCCAAAGTGACAATTTCTCGCTTGAGACGAACTTTCATACGCTCGAAGGGAGGACATTTGGCATAAGATTCTTTGTGTTCCAAGTCTGCTAAACGTGGATCGCTTCGCAAAAACGAGAGAATGGAATCAATTCCCTGACGAGATCCGGCGATCGTCCCGTTAATCCCTTCTGCTGCTAGTAAAATCGTCCCTTTAATGGCTTGTTCTCCACAAAATTCCAGCAATGGAGCTTGTTTGTCGGCAAAATCGGGCAATTTAACAAACTTATAGAAAGTAGCTACAATTTGAGTCATTAAATTAATCCTTAGTAATTGGTGAGAAGGTGACTGGTGATTGGGAGTGGGGAGTGTGGGAAGTGTGGGGGGACAAGGGAGAATATTGTACAGACGTTGCAGTGCAACGTCTCTACGACTCCTGACACTGATAACTGATAACTGATAACTGATAACTGCTTCCCCACACTCCCATCAAGATCGTAGTTCATCCTTTACACCTTGCCATCACAAGGGAATTTTGAGACGATAACAAGCGTAAACGAAAAAAGGGGCTGCTAACTTTTGAACATTCCTCATCTAGCTGCCTTAAGACCTCGCCAGTGGAGCAAGAATCTAATTATCTTTGCTGCGCCTTTATTTGCTTTTAGTATCAATTGGCAGTCTTTTTTAGGAAGTTTATTGGCATTTGCTTTATTCTGCTGTGCTTCTAGTAGTTTTTATCTGATCAATGATATTGCCGATGTCGAAAGCGATCGCCTCCATCCCATCAAGTGCAAGCGTCCCATTGCGGCAGGATTAGTCAGCATTCCCGTTGCTATTGGTATGGCGGTAGTTCTCTTGGGAGGTGCTTTAATTTTTGGCTGGTTGCGATCGCACTATTTAGGTATTACCATTCTCAGTTATGCGTTGCTACAAGTCATTTACAATCTACGACTCAAGCGTACTGTTATTTTAGATATTGTTGCGATCGCGACGGGATTCGTTTTGCGAGCGTATGCGGGAGCGGCCGCTACTAATATTGTTCTATCACCTTGGTTTTTGCTCTGTACGGCGATGTTAGCTCTCTTTTTGGGGATTGAAAAACGAAAAGCAGAGTTGCGACTTTATCAGGTACTAGCTCCACAAGGCGGCAAAATGCGCGTCGTTCTCAGACGTTATTCTCTCCCACTGTTAAATCGGATGGAAAGCGTTGTCACCACGGGAGCAGTAATTTCCTACGCACTTTGGAGTGCTGGCCCTAAGACTAATGGAGCTTCTACTCCTTGGATGTTATTGACGCTACCTTTTGTTATCTATGGGATTTTTCGCTATCAACTCATTAGCGATCCCGAAGAAATTGCTCGCAGAAGCGATAGTGAATTAGAGAAAGGAGGACGAAGCGAACGACCAGAAGAAATTCTCTTAACTGATAAACCAATTTTGTTGACAGTTATTGTCTGGGTTGTGGCCATTTTCTTAATACTACTGTTGAAAAAACAGGGAATAATTGAATAGTAAATGTTAAAAATTCTTTCTACCTTAACGGTTCCTCTTCAGTTGCTATTTCGCAATACAGAAAATTCTAAGAAAAGTAGTTTTGTTAAGCAAGTTAGCACATTGGCATCGGTCGATATTCAAGCTTTACAGGTAGTAGGAATTAAAGGAATTATTCTCGATCTAGACAATACAATTGTTTCAGAAGATGATCGTTATTTATCTCCCTATGCAGAGACTTGGATCGAACAAGCAAAATTACAAGGATTGACCTTTTTTATTCTCTCGAATGGCAAGCGAAAACATCGAGTAATTTATTGGTCTGAACGCTTGGATATTCCAGCTATTAATCCTGCGAAAAAACCTTTTCCCTTTGCTTTTCAAAAAGCCATTAAGCGAATGCAACTTCAAGTCAGTCAGGTAGTCGTCATTGGCGATAGTTTTCACACCGATGTTATGGGAGCATTTCTATCGGGTTGTGCTTGCATTCAGGTCGCTAGTCTTCCTCATCCTCCTCGCTGGTGGGAAAAACTAATTGGTAGATGGGTACAAAGACCTTATCCTCGCGATTTAGAACTCTGGAAATTTGAAAAGTAGATAGTCATAATTAAATATTATGCTCCAAATTATAGTAGCTTTAATTGGTGGTATTTTAATGGGGATTACCCCTGCACCTGCTAATGCTTTTTATTTAGCCTGGATTGCCATAATACCCCTCTGGATATTAACGGTTAATCGCTCAAAAATCAGAGTTAATTTTTTAGGGAAAAAAGAGTTTTTATCGGCGATTTTTCAGGAAAAAATTCTCATTCCTCTTGCTTGGGGATGTGGTTATCATGGTTTAGCTATTTTTTGGATTACGGGAATTCATCCGATGACTTGGATGGGAGTTCCTTGGTTAGCTAGCTTAGCGATCGCAATTTTTTGTTGGCTGTTTCTGACTTTTTGGGGAGCAGCTTTAGTTATCGTTTGGTCGCTAGGAATGACCTTTATTAACAATTCAAAAGATACTTTTAGCTTAAAAAGTTCTATCTTACGAGTTTTAATTGGAGTTGCTTTTTGGTGTTTTTTAGAGGCAATCTGGAGTAACAGTCCTTTATGGTGGAGTTCATTAGCTTATACTCAAAGTCCCTATAATTTAGCTATTTTGCAACTCGGACAGTTTTCAGGAACGTCAACAATTACAGCATCAATCGTAGCGATTAATGGTTTGATAGCTGAGGGTTTGATTTTAATTAACATAAAACCCAAAAAAGTCAATAGTTTATTAATAATTTTTGCTCTAACTTTTTGTTTAATCTTACATTTATTTGGCTTGTATCTTTACAATCGTCCAGTCAATGACTCTAACAAAGCAGCCATTAAAATTGGAATTATTCAAGGCAATATTCCTAATGAGATAAAACTCTATCCTGCTGGTTGGCGTAAAGCGATTGAAGGCTATACAGAAGGGTATAGAAATTTAAGCGATCGCGGCGTTGATATTATATTAACTCCTGAAACGGCTCTTCCTTTTTTCTGGGACGATCTGGCAGCTAATAGTTCTTTTTATACAGCAATTTTAGACAAAAAAGTTCCTGCTTGGATAGGCGCATTTGGTCAACAAGGACGCAGTTTTACAAATAGTATTTTTACCGTTACAGGCGATGGGAAAATTTTTAGTCGTTATGATAAAGCAAACTTAGTTCCTTTAGGAGAATATATTCCTTTTGAACAAATTTTAGGCCGTTTAATTGACAGACTCTCTCCATTGGATGCTCATCTTATCGCTGGAAAATCGAATCAAATCTTTGATACTCCTTTTGGACGAGCAATAGTTGGAATCTGTTATGATTCAGCTTTTGCGGAACATTCTCGCCGTCAAGCAGCACGAGGAGGAGAATTTATTATTAGTGCTTCTAACGATGCCCATTATAGCGAAGCAATGCCTGCTCAACATCACGCTCAAGATGTCATGCGAGCAATAGAAACCGACAGATGGACAGCAAGAGCAACGAATACAGGTTATTCTGCTATTGTCGATCCTCGTGGTAGAACATTATGGATTTCTGGAATTAATACTTATGCAATTCATGCTGATACTATTTATCGACGACAAACACAAACTTTATACGTAAAATGGGGAGATTGGTTGACAAAAGTTTTATTAATTTTGGGAATAATTGGGAGCATCCGGTTTTGGCAAATTTATCATAGGTAGTGCGAGCATCTTGCTCGCATTTTAGGTTCGTCGTAAGTGTTTATATTAAAGGAAAAGCTATAAAAAGGAGGAAATGAAATGCTAATTATTAGTCATTTATTCTAAAATTTGCGTTTTCAATCTCGAACTGTTACGTTTAATTGCGATCGACCCCGACAAGTGGGGAAAAGCTTCAGTTAAAGATGATAATGAATAAGTCAAGCTACTAGAAGAAAGGAGAAAGCCAATGAATACCTTAGAGTTTCTAGCACAGCTTAATGAGTCCGAAAAAGGATGGGGACTGTGGATTAATCGAGACAAGCTTGAAGAGCATCACGTGGGGCATTATTCCTTTGACAATGATCGTATGCCAAAGAGTTTTGTCCACGTTGCCAGTTTAGAAGAATTAGCCCATTCACGTCAAAAATATATACTAGGCAATATTTCTTCGAGCAACAATGAGAAGCTTTTGGGTCAAGAGTGGGCCAAGCGTTTTCTCTGTGAATGGCAAGCTCAGTGGAGCGTTATCAACTGCTGAAATAGGCTAGTGTCAGTTGTCAGTAATCAGTAATCAGTAATCAGTAATCAGTAATTAGTTAGTTCAATCAATTGACTAGTCAATCTTTTAGACTTCTATTACTGATGGGTTATTTAAGGGCAAGCTGTGCTAGAGCAGATCTGGCACTATCCAAAGTTTTAAAAACTTTTCCGAACTAATGTTAATTGTTAATTAACATTAATTGTTAATTAACAATTAACAATTAATGCTGTAGACTGAACAACGTGCATTCCTGCATCAGCAAAACGTTGAAAAGCAGCATCTGCTTGTTCGGTGAAATCAATAACATTAGGAACGACAACAGGGGAAGTACAATCTTCTAAAAAATAAACTTTTTTAGCTAGGTTAGGATCTTTTGTCTTAATCTCGGTCAATAAATCGTCAATTGTCCAAGCAACACAGTGACTTTTCGCTTGACCTGCGATAATAATTGCCTCAAATTCGAGTAATTTATTCAAGAAACGAGTATTCTTCTGGGCAATTGCTTTTCCATCAGCACCCTCTAAAACTTCTGGACGTAATACCGAATAGTTTTCCGTTAAAGGATTGCTACCTTTGATTTCAAAAGTTGTTTGACTATTTCTCGCAATACTGTGGAAAAAAATTGCTTCTTCTACAGCAGAAACTAAAGCGTGACCAATCCCACCTAACATAGAGTGATAGGGCCAAATGGTCAAAAGATATTTTCCCTCTTCACTGAGTTTTTTTACATAATGCATTGCGTGTTGTTGCAGTGTCGAATAATCGCCACCAGAAATGCTAGAAGCAACAGCAGGATTTACCTTCCAAACGCCTTTTTGCACATCCTCAAAACTA
>CAYTUO010000236.1:0-7209 GCA_964441015.1 uncultured Pleurocapsa sp. | reverse complement strand
GGAATTGTCAGCGCGATCGATACCACTGAGCAAGAAGTCATTATCTCTTTTGACGAGCGCCGCATTACTTATGATTATGCAGATTTGAATGAAATCTCTTTAGCATGGAGTATTTCAATTCATAAGTCGCAAGGTTCTGAATATCCGGTTGTAATTCTGCCTTTGTATCTCCAGCATTATATTATGCTTTCTCGCAATCTGGTTTATACGGGTTTGACGAGAGCGAAGAAACTGGCGATTGTCATTGGGTCGCAAAAGGCAATAGCGATCGCTGTCAAACAGAGAAACGAACGGCAGCGTTATACGCGGTTGAAAGAGCGGTTGAGCACTCGACCTTAAGAGCCAGTACATTGGCTAGTACGAAGAAAATCTAAAGCCATTGCTTCGATTGGCAATCTTCAAGGCAAGCTAAGTAAAAATACTGTTACGAAAGCATTCGCCAATGACAGCCGTTGCCATAAAAGTTACCTTGCCAGTTAAAGAAGGATACTTAGAAGCTTACCAGTTAAGCTCTGATGGGCAGCCAAAGCTACTGTTTACACACCGTCAAATCGGTGAGGTGGTGGGAAAAACCAAGGAAGCGGCACAGCGATTTCTCAAGCAACAGGGCGATGCTTTTCCACAGGCTGTAAGGGCAAAAATTCCTGACAAACACCACCCCGTTCCTTTAACGACCTTAGAAGCGGCTAAGGCATACTGGAAATCCCTTGCCGAGCGAGGGAATGAGACAGCTATAGCCCTGATTGAAACCCTCGACCAAAATTACCTAGAAGAATTGCTAATTATTTCGGATGAAGAGCCAACAAGTTCTGAAACTCCTAATGATGACCATTCAAGAGCAGCAATAACTCCAGAATTCCAATTAATCGTAGAAGGAATTGAAACTGCATCAAAGTGGATGGAACAAGCCGGAGTAGATCAAAGCGTGATCGCACATTGGAAACTAACCCAACTAAGCAGGGAAATCCCACAACTGACTCCTATTATTACTTCGGCACAATCGGTTATTGCTAATTTTACTGTTTCGCCATCGGGAATGATTGCTTCACAGCTAGCTTCTCAACTAACAGAGAAACTGGAAAAAAAGGTAACAGCAGCATCCGTCAACAAAGCCCTGCATGAGTTGGGGCTACAAGAATGGTCAAACAGGGGTCAAAGCCGAGAGAGGAAGTTAACGGACTCAGGAAAGCAGTATGGGGTGGCAGTGTTGGCTACGTCGGAATCGGGGTGGCAGGGCGGCCAGATTCGGTGGAATGAGTCGGTGATTCCTGTCCTGATGAAATATCTACGTTAGTCTCCGATAATAAAGCTTCTATTTGCGTCAGCAGACGAGAAAGCTTTTTTTGTTTGAGTGGATCGTCCCACAGGTTTGATTTTTTAAGCTGCCGCAAAGCCACATCAACTCGACGTTTAAGTGTTGTTGGCTCGTTCTTTTTTACTTGGTCTATCGCCAGACTTTTGATTCGCTCTTTAATTTGACTCAAAGACAAATCTTCCACTATCGCCGCATCTAAAAGAGCCTGACGCGCCGTGAAGTCTTTGACAAGAGCGATCGCTCTCGCTTTCGTATATGCCAGTCGTCCTTGATGCAATGCTTCTTTAATCTCTTCAGGAAGCTTTAACAGAGGCAATCGATTGGTTCTAAAGCTTTCAGGAGTATATTTTCCTACCAGATTAAACACTTCTTTGACGATCTGCCATTGGGTCGTGTGGATAACGTTATCCACAGATTCTCGTTCAGGATGTGCAGCTTGATTGATTAGTGAGATGACCTCAGTGATGTCACGTCCTAGCTTCCTACTCAAAAGCGTCAAAATTCCCTCAGTCTCTTCGAGCGGATTAAGATCTTCTCGCTGCAAGTTTTCTAAAAGAGCCAGTTGCCAAGACTCTTCATCACTCAATTCGCGAATGACGACCGGAACTGAATCCAAATCAAGAGCGAGCGCTGCCCGATAGCGTCGTTCTCCTGCCACCAGTTCGTATTCCTCCCCTCGCAGGGGACGAACGATGAGAGGTTGCAAAACCCCATACTGTTTGACTGAGGCGATGAGTTTCTCCATCGCTCCAGGAGCGAAATAACGACGAGGCTGTTGAAGTGGTAAGCTAATTTGAGATAGCGAAAGTGATTGAGTAGCAACGATCCCAAGCTCTGACTCTCCAAAGAGAGCATCGACTCCTTTCAGTTGATAAGGTTGCTTCGATAAAGTTCTGCGACTCATGGTAAACTCTTCAAGCCTTTGGCAATTTGGATTAATAGTTTCACGGCGGGATGTTTGGGATTGTATAGAGCGAGAGGAAGATGCTCTTGAACCGCATCGGCAAAAGCGACCGAGCGAGGAATGGCAGGATAAATGACCCCAACTTTTGATAGTTGTTCCTCAATCGTCTGCAAGCTTAAGTCTCCTTGTACGGTGCGAGAATCGTGTAGCGTCGGAACGATCCCCGCAATCTTTAAGGTGCGATTAGCACGACTTTGTACTCGCGAAATGGTTTTGAGTAAAAGTTCCGTTCCTTTGAGAGCTTTGTATTGAGTCTGAATCGGAATTAGAACGTGGGTAGCAGCAACTAAGCCGATGTAACTAAGAATCCCCAGACTGGGAGGACAGTCGATCAAAATGAAGTCATACTGTGATTGGACGGGGCTTAAAGCTTCTCTAAGGCGAATCTCTCGCATATCGGCCACCACCAGTTCTAGTTCGGCTCCACTGAGGTTGATATTGGCTGGGGCTAAATCCATCTGGTGAATGTGGCAATGAACAGGCAGGGGTTCTCCAATCAGAATCGCTTCATAGACAGTCTTTTCTAAATCGGCAGGCTCTAGTCCCATAAACACCGTTAAGGAAGCTTGGGGATCGAGATCGACCAATAAAATTTTCTGTTTAAGTTGAGTCAATTGATAACCCAGATTCATGGTTAGGGTACTTTTTGAGACTCCCCCCGATTGATTGAAAATAGCAATAACTTTATTCACTGTACCGTTCACAAAAGTTTGCTCGCATCCAGCTTACTACATTATCAAATCAAAAATCGTTAATATCGGGGCGCGATCGCGTCACAAATCCAGATTCATTGTCCCACCCTCATGAATTTGATGCGCTACGCGCCATTGTGCCGAGAAAATCAAAGAGGTCAAGCCCATGAAAACAGGAAAAACGAAGCGTCGAGCTAGCAACAGAAATCCAACGCCCAGCTGAAAGTAAGCGAGATTATGTTGCTCCTACCAACCAACTCCAAATGACCGATGAAGCCAAACTAGAGATGTCCGTCTCCGAGCAACCAGTAACCTTAGACATCACTCCTCATACTCACAATCAGATTGGTCAACGATTGGGAATTCCCGCCGCCTATTATAAGCGGATGCTCAAAGATTCTCCCTCTTTGCTGTCGCAAAACGTCAATCACTGGTTCATCAACCAATCTGAGCGCCGGATGGTAAGAACGCTAGATGGAAAAGCCCGTGCTTATGGTCGCGATCGCTATCGTGTAGTAGACCATTATGAAATCCTCGAAACCGTGTTGCCAGTCATCGGCGAAATGGGCGAAGGGATGAACATCGTCTCAACAGAAGTGACCGAAACCAAGCTCTATCTTAAAGTGATTAACAAGCGTCTAGAATTAGAAGTCAACAAAGGAGATGTAGTACAAGCTGGATTCGTCATCAGCAACTCCGAAATTGGTTTGGGTGCAGTTTCGCTCGAGCCACTGATTTACCGCATGGTTTGCAGTAACGGCATGATAGCCAAAGATTACTCGCAAAAACGTTACCATATTGGACGAGCAGCATCAGCCGACGAATCGTTTGAACTCTATGCCTCGGAAACGATTAAAGCTGACGAGCGAGCTTTTCTGCTCAAAATTCGAGATACGGTTAGATCGGCAGTTGATTTGGCTAAGTTCAGTCAAGTAGTCGAGCAGATGCGTCATTGTCAGGAACGGAAAATTGAAGGAAATCCCGTCACCGCGATCAATGTAACTGCCAAGCATTTTGGATTAAACCAAGGCGAAAGTAGTAGCGTATTGACTCATCTAATCCAGGGGGGCGATCTAACGGCTTACGGTTTGCTCAATGCCATGACTCGGACAGCCCAAGATCTAGAATCTTACGATCGCGCCACAGAGTTAGAAGGTGTAGCCAGTCAAGTATTAACTTTGCCTTCATCTACCTGGAAAGAAATAGCCTTCGCCCAATAGCCTTAAAAATTATCTGTTCCATCATCGAGCCTATTGAGACGATGGAACAGATTCATCAACTTTATGCTGGAAAAAATCATGTCTAATCACCTCCCTCAAAATCTACCGCTATCTTTGCTCTATGAAATGAACTCAGAGATCGCCGAAATCCAAAGGAAGCTTCTGGAGCTTCAGTCTCGACTTTTTGAAGCCAAAGAGTCGATAATTGAACGAGATTTTCCGAATTCGGAGGCACTTGTTTCATCAGAATTAGCCGAAGAAATTCCTATTCCTTTTTAGAAATTTTCATCAAGATTAGGGACATTTGTCCTTAATCTTAATTTTTTTTGCCTAGCAAGTTCTCAATAACAACCCCTTCCGTCTCATAAAAATCACCTTGTTGCTGAAGAACATAATCTCCCATCAAATTCGGATTAGTGCTATCCGACCAGTCTTTTAGAAGTTGTTACGATTTCGTCAACTGTCTAAGCATTTTCTATCAATTCTACATTTGAGGAGTGTTGAATAATCCTGTTAAGCTAAAAATTATTGCCATTCTTGTTGCCAATGCTTCAATCCGTTCTTGAACCAATTTTTCCTCCTCCTCAATTCCCGACTCAATACTCGGCAATGGGTTACCTTCTTGGTCGCTTTGAGGCGTTACCCGATGAGAAAGTTCAATACGTCATTCGAGGTCAACTGTATCTCAATGACGAGCTTGCTTTTAAAGCTTCCATGCGCCTGAGAGAGTGGCTCAAATTATCTCAACAGCCGAGTTTTCAGAGCGATGGCGAGCATCTGTGGCGCATTTACTTTCGCACCAATGAAGCTGGCAAGCTAACTCAAGTGCAATTGATTAAATGTATTCCTATCGACTCCCTGGATTGAAGATAGCAGCTACCTCTTCGTCAGATAATTGACCGATTTGAGTTGGTAAATCTTCGACGGTGAAAGTATACCCCCTAGCCGCCGCCAAAAGAATGAAAGTCTCTGGATCGCTACTAGCTTTTAGCCTCTCTTGATTGGCTTGAGCTTGCTGAACATCTTTAAAAAATCGAGCCGCATTTTCCGATGTCATGATGTTCTCTCCTTTGATTCGATGAATGGTCGTGCAACAGCTATATGCTTTTGCCGCCGGAGAGCCAGATGCAGTCTCAGAGGCAAACACAAGATAGAAGTTACCTACTTCTATTGTCACATAGAGGCAAAAGCCAGCTAAACAAACCCATCAGAACGGATTAATTTCTTTTTCTCAATTTCATGACCAAGTTTTCGAGAAATTATCGTTCTTTTGTCGCAATGAATGAGTCGTCTTTACACCGATTCTGCTTTGAGGAGATAGTTGCTTCGATGGTCATTGGTAGCCGGAAACTGTTACAAATCTTGAGCTATTGAAGAAACAATACTTCTGATAGGCATTTACCATTTTCAAGCCGCTTTGCAGAGATGACTATTTGTTGCAGAAAGTTCAAAGGAGATTAAATTAGGCGATGAATGGCAATAGTGCGCCTTCGAGGTGGCTTTTTCTGTAAAATGAGGAGAACTTTCTCAACTAAAGAAACTCATTAACTGGTTGACGAGAGGCGATCGCGAAGAAGATTTTCCCTCCCCCAAATTGAGAAAGCAAGTTGATTCGAGCGAACTTCCCGTACAATCAATTACACTTGTTCTTGATGTCGGTTTGGTTTATTGAACCTCTAAGGTTCAATCCTGCCTTTACGCCAGAATCTGATTTGATGAGCAAGGAACTTAAAAGGCGCGGATTTAAATTTGTCGGGACGACTATCTGTTATGCTTTCATGCAAGCCGTGGGCATGGTCAACGACCACACAGTTGATTGTTTTCGCTATCAGCAATTACAGACTTGATTGTCCATACTTGGCGAGAGTTGTTATCTAAGCCTCGCTCCTCGAATCTCACCCAAAAAGGCATATTTGGCTCCCCCTTCATCATAGAGCGCATATTTTCTCTCTATTCCTTCTAAATTAGCTACCTCTAGGCACTTGTGAACAAAATAGCCACTTATCCACTTTCCCTCGCTGTTTAAAACTTCGACTGGCTGATATTTTTGATTGAAGGCTTCTTGCCCTGAAGTAGAGTTAAGAGAATCTGTTTGGGAAGAAGTATCTTGTTCAGTGGTAGAAGAATTAGCGATCTGATTGTTTTGTAGTACGCCATCCAATTGAACTTGTTCAACTACCCCTCTCTCCCCCTCATCTTTAGTTGTGTGTTGAATAAATTTTTCATCTTCTGTATTGATTTCCTCATCAACGATTGAAGCATTTTCTTCCCCTTCCACATTTAGAGGTTGTTGAATAGTTGTTGAATCGGTGTTGAATAAATGTTGACTAACTTCTACTTCTTTCCCAGTAGTAGTTTCAGGCATTAATTCAACCCCACTAGAGAAATATGTGGGAGGGGGAGTGTCCTTGGTTGTTAAACCATCCTCTTTTGTAGTATTATTATCATTTGTAGTATGATAGGGCAAACAATATACCCATCTTCTCGCATCAGTTTTTGACCGCCTTTTGGTAATTAGCTGGCGATCTTCTAACCGATCCAACACCGTATACAACGATTTGCCGACATTCAAATATCGGTCAATTTCTTGATATTCCAAACCCCGTGGAGAAAATTTCCGCAGCAGTTCCAAAACTCGCTCTCCCTGCGTTCTTTTCTCTCCACTCTCGTCCCCAAACTCACCGACAAAACTAAATATGCCTTGGTTTGCCCATAAGTCCTTCGGATTAATTTCTAAGGTTAGGGTAGTCGATTCTCCTTCACGAGGCTTAACTTTCAACCAACGAGTCGGATTTTGATCGTTGTTGGGATCAGTAGCGACCATCTGCCATACTCCCCAGGTAGCCGCCACAATACGAGCCGAACCACTAACCTTGTTAATTCCTTTGGCTTCCTTATCTTTGTTGTGGTGATGAATCAAAATCCCCGCCGCCCCATATCGGCTTAACATTTCCTTCAGTTTGTAACTTGACAATGTTAAATTAACTTCTACCATCTGACGCGATCGCCAAGACCCCA
>CAYTUO010000235.1:0-7217 GCA_964441015.1 uncultured Pleurocapsa sp. | reverse complement strand
AGTACTTCCGATATCGAAGGTGGTGCGGCTCGTGCAGCTTACCGATTGCATCAGGGGTTGCGAACCATTGGCGTAACTTCGCAAATGCTAGTGAGAGCCAAGTTTAGCTCCGATAAAGCGGTAATTGCTGAGAAAACATTGCTCACCAAACTAGGGCCGCCTCTAAGCAACTTCCCTTTGCGGCGATATCCCCAACGCGATCGCGAGATGTTTTCGTCTCAATGGTTTCCCGATGCCCTTGCTCCCGCAGTCGCTCAACTCAATCCAGATGTGATTAACCTGCATTGGATTTGTAATGGCTATCTGAGGATCGAAACCCTGGCTAAGTTCAAAAAACCTATAGTCTGGACGCTTCAGGATATGTGGTCGTTTACGGGAGGCTGTCATTACTCTCAAGGGTGCGATCGCTACATTGAGTCGTGTGGTAAGTGTCCGCAACTGCATAGCGATCAAGAGGCGGATCTCTCCCGTCGGGTTTGGCAGCGCAAGCAAAAAGCCTGGAAAAACCTGAATCTAACCATTGTGACTCCTAGTAACTGGATGGCAGATTGCGTCAAAGCCAGTTCTCTATTTCGCGATCGCCGGGTGGAGGTCATTCCATTTTGTCTGGATATTCAAAAATATAAACCCATCGCTCCCCAACAGGCGCGGGATTGGCTGAATTTACCCCAAGATAAACAACTAGTTCTATTTGGTGCTTTGGCTGCTACTAAAGACTATCGAAAAGGCTTTCATTTATTGCACAGCGCCTTGCAAAAGCTAAGTCAGTCGGGATGGCAAGATCGCCTTGAATTGGTCGTATTTGGGGCAGACGAACCCGAACAGCCAATGAATTTAGGATTTAAGGCGCATTATCTGGGCAGTTTTAGCGATGATATTGCTCTTGCTCTCGTTTATTCAGCCGCCGACGTGATGATTGTGCCATCGTTACAGGAATCTTTTGGACAGACTGCCTCAGAAGCCTTAGCCTGCGGAACGCCTGTTGTAGCATTTAATGCGACTGGCTTGAAGGATATTGTCGATCATCAACTCAATGGCTATCTGGCTCAACCTTACGATGCGGAAGACCTCGCGCGAGGCATTACTTGGGTGCTAGAGGATCGCGATCGCCAGCAAAAACTCTGTTTTCAGGCACGGGAGAAAGCGGAGCGAGAATTTAAACTAGAATTACAAGCGCATCGCTATCAATCGCTTTATCAAGAAATTTTGGGATCAGGCTTTCTGCCCTTAAACGCTATATAGAAGCGCCTAAATGGCGTTAAGGTGTGGTGATGTGGTGATGTGCGATCGCCCTTTACTAGTATTGCTAAAAGGAAAATTAACCCATGCAACTAGAAGACTATTTTAATTTTCTTGCCCCTAACGATATTCGGCTAAAAGGGACACGCATTGGGATTGAAACCATTTTATATGATTTTATTTACCAAGCGAGAACTCCTGAAGAAATTGCTAATACTTATCCTTCTTTAACGCTAGAACAGGTATATGCCACGATTCTTTATTATCTCCATGAAAAAGAAAAGGTGAGTCAATACATTGCCGACTGGCTGGAATGGGGACGAAAAATGCGAGAAGAACAACGAAAAAATCCTCCCCTTGCAGTTGAACGCCTGAGAAAACTGAAAGCTGAAATAAAAGCCAAGCAGGAAGCCAATGACACTCAAATATTTAATTGATGAAAATGTCAATTCGGTTTATCCTAAACAATTGCGTCGGCGAGAACCAGAAATCATTGTTCGAGTAGTTGGTGAACCAGATGCACCAAAATTAGGGACATTAGATCCACAAATTTTGATTTGGTGTGAGACAATGGAATTTCTTTTAGTGACAAATAATCGAACCTCAATGCCTGTTCATTTAGTAGCTCACTTAACCCAAAATCGTCACATTCCTGGAATTTTTCTTCTCAACCCCAATTTAAGTATTGGTGATAATTTATTAGAATTAATTGTGCTTGCTAAAGGCTCTTTTGATGATGAATATAAAGACCAAATTATTCATTTACCGTTAACTTGATTGAACAAGGTAAGAGCATCTCAATCACGCCTGAGTTAGATAAGTGCCTAAACAAAATTAATTCCCATCCTCCGTGCTATTCCTCGTTCTCTGTTAAGTCGCTATCAATCGCTTTATCAAGAAATTTTGGACAGTCAACCAATGAGTTTCCCATGAGCAAAACCTTATACGACCAAGACTATTACAAGTGGCTAGAGGAAACCGCCTATTTACTGTCTCAAGGACGCTTTTCTGAGCTTGACGTACCTAACTTAATTGATGAAATTGAGTCAATGGGAAAAAGTCAGAAACGAGCGATCGAGTCCTATCTTAACGTGCTGCTACTGCATTTGCTCAAGTGGAAATATCAACCAGGACACCGTAGCGGTAGTTGGAGATCGTCAATCCGAAATAGTCGCCGTGCTATCCAAAAACGGGTCAAGGAAAGCCCTAGTTTGAAATCATACCCTGAATCGGTATTTCTAGAATGTTATTCCCTAGCAAGGGAAAATGCAGCCGATGAGACAGGACTACCTCTGGAGAACTTTCCCAATAGTCCTCCTTTTAACCTAGAACAGGCTTTGGATGAGGTGTTCTGGCCTTGATTGACGCTTATTTTATAGATATCTTCCTCATTCCTATCGTTAAATTGTCAGGAGAATTGCCATGCCAGTCAAAGTAGAAAAAGATAAATATAAAAGAACTGCCGAGCAAATTAAAGAGCATTACGAACTGGAAAAACAGCTAGCGCTAAAACTGCGTAACGCCTCAAAAGATGAAAGAAAGCATCTCTACACGGCGGTTTACGATGAATTGTACGATGGCAGAGTGCCCCACCTGCCTCAACTTTGGCGAAAAGCTAATCCAGAAGCGATCGCTTGGGTGGTTAATCAGCGAATGGAATTACTCAAGCGTTTTTTAAAACCCGATCTAACTTTTCTGGAAGTGGGGCCTGGAGATTGTACGACATCGTTTGAAGTCGCTAAGTACGTCAAAAAAGTCTATGCTGTCGATGTTTCTAAAGAAATTACCAAAAGCGTCGAATGTCCCTCAAACTTTGAATTGATGATTGGGGATGGTTGTAGTGTTCCAGTTGCCGAAAACAGCATTGATATCACTTACAGTCATCAACTTATGGAGCATTTACATCCTGACGATGCGATCGAGCAGTTGCAAAATATCTATAAAGCGCTGGCCCCTAATGGGATCTATATTTGCATCACCCCCAATCGCTTGTCTGGGCCACACGATGTTTCCAGATTTTTTGATGATATTGCTACCGGATTTCACTTGAAAGAATATACTGTGACCGAACTGTATAAACTATTCCGCAAGGCTGGATTTTCTAAAGTCAGTTGGGTTAAGAATAAGAAAGATCTCTATTTAGAATTTCCTTTGATGTTAGGCTCGGTTTTGCCGCTCAAAGGCTTGGAATTAATTTTGAGCTATTTGCCTGCTTCGATGAGAAGAAATATTGCCAATACGCCAATGCTGTTTAGGGGAATGACAATTCTTGGCAAGAAAGGGGAATAAAAATCAAGCAATGCAAATTCAAAAGTTAGATTTTCACTTAAATCAGGATAAAACTGCTAGCGATCGCCAGGTAATATTATTCGATCTCTCGATCAGGGGTCACCATCCCAACTATATTCAACATCTGATTAAATACTGGCTTGCCCAAAATTTATCTGGAGTTCTTTACATTGTTGTTTCTCCTAGATTTCTTCACGAACACGCCGAGGTAGTAGAACTCGCTCAAAGCTACAGTACAAACAAGATTGAGTTTGTTGCCATTACTATTGAGGAAGAAGCGGCTCTCAGGTTAAGAAAATCTAAATTGGCTCGCAATTGGCGCAATTTTCAGGAGTGGGAGTTATTCTTTAAATATGCCTTGAAGCTACGAGCAACTCAGGCTTTAATCATGTATTTTGATACTTATTTTTTACCTCTAGCTCTAGGAGCAAAATCGCCCTGCCCTTTTTCTGGAATTTATTTTCGGCCAACCTTTCACTATGGCGAATTTCCTAACTATCAGTTTTCTTGGCAGGAAGGCTGGCAACATTGGCGAGAAAAACTGCTTATTTCTCGAATTTTGGCAAATCCTCAGCTTAAAACGTTATTTTGTCTAGATCCGTTTGCTGTCAAACACTTAGAAAAACTCCCCAGCCAAGGTCGTGCAGTTTATTTACCCGATCCCGTAGAAATAGAGAATACAGCAAGTTCGGATCTGAGTTCTATAAGAGAAAAATTGGGAATCGAAGCAAATAGGCAGATATTTCTCTTATTTGGGGCGTTAAATGGGCGTAAGGGAATTTATCAATTGCTAGAGGCAATTCAACTGTTGCCAACTTCCCTTTGTCAAAAACTCTGTTTGCTGTTAGTAGGAGAATCTAGTATCACCTCGCAGTTAAAAATCCAGATTGACGCTGTTTGCCAAGTTCGGCCCGTACAGATTATTGGACGTTATGAATTTATTCCAGAACAAGACGTTCAAGTCTATTTTCAATTGGCAGATGTCATACTTGCTCCCTATCAACGTCATGTAGGGATGAGCGGTATTCTTTTATTAGCGGCGGCCGCTCAAAAGCCAGTCTTGAGTTCAGATTATGGCTTAATGGGAGAGATGGTTCGACGCTACAGTCTAGGTCTAACGGTTGATTCAACTAATCCTAGTGCCATTGCCAAGGGATTAACTCAATTGTTATTAGAACCTCCTTCTAGTGCGTGCGATCGCGACAAAATGAAAAGTTTCGCCCAACAAAACTCTGCTGAACGGTTTGCTCGTATTATTTTTGAGCAATTGTTAAGTGCCTAAACAAAATTAATTACCAATCCTCCGCGCTATTCCCTGTTAAGAAGTTCCCTCTTTCAACTAGGTCATTTATTTTGTGCAACTACTTACTAAACTCCCTAAACTAAACCTTAAGCAGAAGTGAAAAATATGTTTGCTTTTTTACCTTTGCTGTCCCTCATTATTTTATTTTTGATTTTCCGCAAGCGCGACAATTGTTGGCGGAGTTCAATTTTATTAGCAGCACTCACTTGGGGAGTTTTAATCGTTTTTATTACAGAATTTCTCAGTCTTTTTAGATTATTAACTTTCGGTAGAGTTCTAGTTCTGTGGTTTGTCCTTAATATTATTTTAGTATTTATTTATCGGCAATCGTTTAGAAAAAATAAGCTAGATAGTTCTTCAAATCCTCCGCTCAAACTCACTTCTTTCCAGACTTTTCTCTTAGGAAGTATTGTTGCCATTGTTATTATTATCGGTGCGATCGCCGTGATTGCTCCTCCCAACAATTGGGATTCCATGACCTATCATATGAGTCGGGTCGTTCATTGGATGCAAAACCGCAGCGTCGCCCATTATCCTACCTCGATTATGAGGCAAATCTCTCTGGGGCCTTGGTCGGGATTTGCTATTACCAATTTGCAAATTCTAAGCGGTGGCGATCGCTTTGCTAATTTAGTGCAGTGGTTTAGCATGATAGGCAGCATCATTGGGGTATCTCTAATTGCTAAGCAGCTTGGCGGAGATCTCCGCGCTCAAATTTTCTCTGCTGTTGTTTGTGCGACTATCCCAATGGGAATTCTTCAGGGATCGAGTACTCAAACCGATTATGTTGGTTCTTTCTGGATAGTTTGCTTTGTTTACTACCTTCTCTTAACTTTAGGAAGTAGTAAGAGAATTGAGTATGTTCCAGAGTTAGGCACTAGCTTAGGTTTGGCTATTCTTTCTAAAGGAACAACCTACTTTTTTCTCTTTCCCTTTGGCATTTGGTTTGCTTGGTCTAGTTTAAAGAATTTTGGCTGGAAAGTTTGGAAGCCGTTTATTTTTATAGGATTAATTAGTTTAGCAATTAATTTTGCCCATTTTAATCGTAATTTTTGGGTGTTTGACTCAATTTTAGGAACATCTGGAGATTATAAGTTGGGTGCGTTTAGTTTGCCAATTTTACTCTCTAATACAATTAGAAATTTTGCCCTACACCTCAGTACACCAGTTCGGTCTATTAATTTGATAATTATTGAGGGAATTGTTTTATTTCATAAATTATTAGGAGTCGATCCTAACGATCCTAGAACAACCTTTCCTCCAGGACAACAATTCGATCTCCACAGTTTAATCAATCATGAAGATTTAGGAGGGAACCAAATCCATCTTCTTTTAATTTTTTTCTCAGGAATTTACTTTTTTCTTAAACGAAAAAGTCTTAAGAGCAAACAGCAATATCTGTTGTTTAGCTATCTAGCTGCTATTGTCTTAGGATTTTTATTATTTTGCTCGCTCATTGCATGGTCACCTTGGCGGAGTCGCTTACATCTCCCGCTTTTTGTTCTTGCTTCTGCTTTTATAGGCATTATTTTGTCACAGCTAGCCAACCAAAAAGTAGCTCGTGGTCTAGCAACGGCTCTAATAATTATGTCTCTATTCTGGGTATTTTTTAATGAATCTAGACCGCTAATTTTAAATAGCAAAATTATTGAAGAACATCGAATAGAAAATATTTTTAATACTAGCCGTATCGAGCAGTATTTTATTAACATTCCACACTTGAGAGAGCCATACAACGGTGCAGTTGATTTTCTTAAGTCGCAAAATTGTAGAAATATTGGATTATCTATAGGGGGAAATACTTGGGAATATCCATTTTGGATGCTTTTACAGGAAGAAGTAGATCTGTTAGTAAGATTAGAACATATTAATGTCAACAATGAGTCGGCAGTCACAGCCAAGGATATATTAGGTAACAACTTTACTCCCTGTGCTATTATTGCCAGTGAAACTGAGGAAGTCCAGAGTCAAAAAATAACGAACGGCGATCGCGTTTATCGTCAGGAATGGTCAAAAGATTCAGTTAGCGTATTTTTACAAGATAGTTTTGCTCTGACTCCAAGTAAATTGTGACAGTAATGTTGCTAGTTAAAAGAATCTAGTCAAGCTATCTTTAAGTTTATAGAAACAATGAACAAATTGACTTCTCTGTACCTGGATTTTATTAGAGCTTTTGCTTCTATTTGCGTTGTTTTTTATCACTATAATAACCATATTGAAAATGCTGGTCGTAGGGTTTTCCCCAATGTTGGTCAAGAAGCTGTCATGATTTTCTTTGTTCTGTCTGGTTTTGTCATAACTTGGGTGATCGAGACAAAGGAAAAGAAAGCATTTAGGACTTACGCATTGACAAAAACAATCAATTATGCATATGGCTTTTCAGATG
>CAYTUO010000234.1:4506-7253 GCA_964441015.1 uncultured Pleurocapsa sp. | reverse complement strand
GAAGTGAGAGTTGGTGGCTTTCATCCCCCGCGCTTCAGCCGGGGGTAAGCTTACTGATAAACAACATTATGTTGTCGATATGGCTGCCGATGGGGAAGAAGGTTGGCTGTTTTTGGAATGCTCTGCCTACGATCTAATTTTGCTAGACGTAATGCTGCCCAAATTAGATGGGATCGGTCTGTGCCAGCGCTTGCGTCGAAACGGTTGCATGACTCCCGTGCTAATGCTCACTGCCAAAGATGCTAGCAGCGATCGCGTCATGGGACTGGATGCAGGTGCTGACGATTATGTCGTCAAACCCTTTGACCTGCCAGAGTTATTAGCCCGAATCCGCGCGCTGCTGCGACGGGGCAATACTTAATATTCGCCCGTACTGGAGTGGGAACGTTTGTGCCTCGACCCCAGCAATTGTCAGGTAACTTATGCAGGGCAACCGCTGCGCCTGACCCCGAAAGAGTACGGTCTTCTGGAGTTATTCTTGCGCCACAACAGTCAAATTCTCAGCCGTTCTGCCATCATCGAACATTTGTGGTCTTACGAAGACCCGCCTTCGGAAGAAACCGTCAAGGTTCACTTAAAAGACTTGCGTAAGAAGCTGAAAGCAACTGGCGCTCCTGCCGATTTTATCGAAACTGTCTATGGCTTGGGCTATCGTCTCAAACAAACACTATAATCCGCAATCTATGGTGCTACGCTGGCGATGGAGATTTGGATATTCCTTGGCAAAGTTTGCACGAACCCGACCAAGGCGTTGAGTGGTTTGATACCAAAGCTCAATTGGTAGGAAATGCAGGCACGCTTTTGCCAGACTTGCCGCTGCGCCCTGGCTTCCAAACCCTGGAGGGGGGGAAAATTCGAGCCGTTACCATCGCGGCATACAGTCGCGATCGCGGATACCGACAATTAGAAGGCTATATTCGTACCAGCGAAGCGACTCAGGAAATGGAAGCCATTCTCAACCGACTTCGTTGGGGTTTGGGAGTAGGAGGCATCGTCGTTCTTGGTTTGACTGGACTGGGTGGCGTATGGCTGACCCAACAATCTCTCAAACCAATTAAGCAAAGCTTTGGGCAACTCAAACAGTTCACTGCCGATGCGTCTCACGAGTTGCGAAGTCCTCTGACCGCGATCAAAACTTCCATTATTGACTGGCACGCTAATCAAAGGAAACGCTACTCAGTTAACCCGTTTGTTTGCCAATTTACTAGAGAATGCGCTGCAATACACTCCTGCTGGAGGAACGGTAACTCTATCGATGAAACAGAGCGATCGCTTTGTTACAGTTTTCGTAGAAGATACTGGCATCGGCATTGCCCCAGAACATCTGCCCTTTGTATTTGATCGCTTTTGGCGGGCAGATAAAGCGCGCGATCGCCGCGAGGGAGGCACGGGATTAGGCTTGGCTATTGCTCAGAGGCTCGCTCAATATCACGGAGGCGAAATCGCCGTCAGCAGTCAGTTAGGCATTGGCAGTTGTTTTCGAGTGCGCTTGCCCTTGGCGGCAAATGTTTCTCGCTGATAACTTAATCTACCCTAGTTTCTTTACCTTCTATCTCTAATGTTTAAAGTAACTCAAGTACAGCACGGAAATCGGTACATTTGTTAAATGCTAACCTCGCTGTTAATTGTTTAAGAAATTCTCATGAACTTAAATCGTGCTTTTCGGCAGGCGATCGCCAATTTGAACTCAAAGCTCAAGAAAATCCGTCATGTAGCATAATTTATACTTATATAATATAATGCGGCTAAGAAAATCAAAATGGAGCAGAAATGTGACGGATTTAGCTTTAAAATTAGCCCTGACTTCTCAAGAGACTTTAGAAGAGACAATTAAGTGTTTATCCGAGCATATTTCTCTCAAGACAGATGTTATCCTTTCTACAGCAAGCAGTTGACCAGATTTTTCAAGTTGTTGATACCATATATATTTCTCTTGAAAATACTTCGACTGCGGAAATTATATTAACATAAAGGAAACTTATCAATTAGCGGAAGATTTGATGGCGATCGCTTGTCTCAAACTGACTTTTCGATCTACTGAATCTTCCATCTAGTCGTTTATTAACCACACAATTACTGCTTATGAAGCGTCGCGAGTTTATCGGTTGGGTTAGTGTCGGCGGTGTCGCTAGTTCGGTGATCGCCTCCTGTTCCCCCAAAGCAACCGAGTCAAAACGATCTGCCTCCCCTCCCCGCGCAGATGGCTTTCAGCTAGTGGGAACCGTCTCAGAATTAGACAAAAACGGTCAAATCTCGAATAAAGAATTGTCTGTTGGTTCGGTGCTGATTGTCCGAGATCCAGCCAGCGCCAGCCAACTAACTAAGGAAACGATATTTTAGTGAAGACAGGCTAATTCATTTTCTTTTTAGTAGAAGGAAACAGAAGATGACAAAACAGACAGTCAACCCATTGGTAAAGCTCTCAGAGATTCCCTCTGGCTATCTCAACATCATGGGTTACGTTGACGAGTCAGAAGTAAATGGTCCGGGTTCTCGTGCCGTAGTGTGGGTGCAAGGGTGCAATCGCGAGTGTCCTGGGTGTTTTAATCCCGCTTCTTGGTCGTTCGAGATTAACCAACTGATTTCGGTCGAGCAACTTGCCCAAAAAATTCTCAGCAATCCTCGCAACGCGGGAGTAACGTTTTCTGGTGGAGAACCCTTTTGGCAAGCACCTGCACTGACACAGTTAGCGAAGTGCTTAAAAGCTTCTGGATTAAACGTCATGTCTTTTACGGGCTTCACTTTAG
>CAYTUO010000234.1:1153-4496 GCA_964441015.1 uncultured Pleurocapsa sp. | reverse complement strand
GAACAACTACGTTCTGAATCTGCCCCAGAAGGCGCTCAAGAATTATTAGAACAGTTAGATCTTCTCATAGATGGTCCCTATGTCGAGTCTTTGGCGATCGAGTCCCCCGATTCGCCAGTTTCTTCTCGCAATCAACGAGTACATATCTTCAATCGAGCTTTCAAAGATCGAATTAGTTGGGCAAGCGACCAAATAGAGGTTCATATTCTCAAAGATGGCAGCCGCATTATTACTGGCTTTCGGGGTCAGGTTTTAAGCGAATAGCCTTCGAGCGAAAACTTTAGGAGATTCAAACTGAAGCCAACTTTATAGCCTGACGGGGAGTAATTTACCCATGGGAGTTTCGACGATCGCCTGGATTTTTGGTCACATTCTAGCAGTAGCGATTGGAATCAGTCTCGGCTTAATCGGCGGAGGCGGTTCGATTCTGGCAGTTCCCACTTTGGTCTACGTGATGGGGATGCCGCCAAAATCCGCAATCGTAACAAGTTTAGCCGTCGTAGGAACTGTCAGTTTACTGGGAGTCATTCCCCATTGGAAACTCGGTAACGTCCAGTTAAAGACGGCTGCTATGTTTGGTTTATCAACGATGGTGGGAGCTTACGCGGGGGCACGTCTTGCCACGCTTCCATTGATTACAGGCACTCTGCAAATGTTGCTATTTGCGACGATGATGCTGCTAGCAGCGATTTTCATGATTCGCCAAAAAACAACCGCCGAACCCGTTGCATCAACCCAGGGAGTAGATTTAACCCTTTACCCCAAACCCGTATGCAAGTATTGCTGGCTGTGGCTGATTAGTGAAGGGATTGGCGTGGGCGCAATGACGGGGTTGGTAGGAGTGGGGGGTGGCTTTGCCATCGTACCTGCTCTAGTCTTGCTGGCGAAAGTCCCGATGAAGCAGGCGATCGGAACTTCTTTACTAGTCATCTTTCTCAATTCTATGGCTGGCTTCCTGGGGTACTTCGGGCGCGTGGCGTTGGATTGGCAGTTGATGGTTTCTTTTACGGTTGCAGCAAGTTTAGGAATCGCTGCTGGAGCCTATTTAGTGAGGTTCGTTCGTGCCAAGCACCTGCAAAAAGCCTTCGGCTATTTTCTTTTAGCAATGGCAGCTTTCATTCTTTGGCAAAACCGAACCGAGTTGCGATCGCCACAGACATCGAGACAAGTTTCACTTAGGCAGACTCTTCTCCCATCTTCTAACTCTAGCCATTATATGGCTACCAACTTAAAGCGGGACACTTATGGGAACAGGGAATAGGGAACAGGGAACAGAAAGCATTGGCTGTTCCCTGTTGCCCGTTCCCTGTTCCCTCGTATTAGGATGGCCTTTGTCCCGGCTTAAGTGGATAGCCGGGATGCAGGCGCAAGGCATCAGCAGATGGCTGCTTGGCTTTGGCAAGCAAGGCTTCGGGGGTCAAAGGAAGAGGGTCTTCAGACATATTATTCATTGGACAACTGCTGTAAAATTTCCTGCAATTGTTCCTGATAGCGTCCGTACTCAGCCCAGTTTCCCCGCTTCAATGCCTCTTGTGCCTTTTGATAAGTCTCTAGGGCAGATTTGGCTAATCTGGAACTCCCATCTTTTCCTGGGGCAGGCAATCCCTTCTCGGATTCTCCACTACCGAAAATTGCCGCTAGAGATTTGGAGAGCGAATCTTCCATCACGACTGCTTGATCGTAGACAACGATCGCTCGTTTGAGTTGGGGCAATTCGCCTTGTTCTGCCCGCAGATAGACGGGTTCGACGTAGAGCAAGGACTGCTCGATGGGGATGACTAGCAAATCTCCGCGTATGACCCTAGATCCTGCCTGATTCCAGAGACTAAACTGCTGGGATATCTGCGGTTCTTGGTCGATGCGGGCTTCAATTTGTCGAGGCCCGTAGACCAGTTTTTGTTTGGGAAACTCGTACAGCAGCAGTTTGCCGTAGTCCTTGCCGTTGGAACGAGCCGCCATCAGGGCGATCGCGTTGTCTTTGTTGGCAGGAGTGAAGGGCAAAATGAGAAGAAATTCAGCCTCTTCCTTTCCGGGCAGGCGCACGAGAACGTAATATGGTTCCATGCGAACTGGATTTCCCTCATAGATTTGCATGGGGAAATTCCAAAGGTCTTCTCGATTGTAAAATACCTCTGGATTGCTCATGTGATAGGACAGATACATCTGTGCCTGAATGACGAACAGGTCTTGCGGATAGCGAAAATGGGCTTTAACTGCCAGAGGTACTGCTGTACTCGCTTCAAACAAGTTGGGAAAGATTTTGCGGTAGGTTGCGAGTATTGGATCGGTTTCATCAACGGCCAAAAATCTCAAAGTGCCGTCATAGGCATCCACTAAGACTTTGACGGAATTGCGGATGTAGTTGACGCGATCGCGCAGGATATCCGTCAGTTGTCCCTCGCCTTGACTGCGGTTAATGGGTTCGGAATAGGGATAGCGATCGCTGACGGTATAAGCATCTAAAATCCACTGCAATCTGCCGTCGATAACCACTAAATAGGGATCGCTGTCATAGCGCAAAAACGGCGCGATGTGGCTGACTCGTTCTTGAATCTGTCGGTAGTAATGGATGCGACTTTGGTTAGTAAAGTAGTTGGAAATCAAAATTTGCAGGCTGCCCAGGTCGTAGGCATAAGCTAGCCTGTGCCAGAATGAGGGAATGGCTACGCCGCCTTGCCCCCGATAGCGAGTCAAGGCATTGCTATCTCCTCGCGGATAGTCAAACTCGTCGGTTGTCGTACCCGTAAAGATGTAACTATCTGTCTCTTCGCCATAATAAATCGCGGGCTGGCTCACCTGTAGATCGATTTGAGAGACGGGTGGAATATCTTTGATATACAGTTCGGGCAAGCCATCGGCAGTAACGCGATCGACCGGACTCATCACCAAACCGTAACCGTGGGTGTATTTCAGTCGTTGGTTAACCCAGGTTCGTGCTGCCTGGGGGATCTGATTAAAGGCGAGTTCCCGCGCCGACAGCATGACTTGTTGGTAATTGCCGTTGAGACGATAGCGATCAACATCAACATCCTTAAATTCGTAGTAAAGCCGAATCTCCTGAAGCTGGCGGTAGGTACTGAGTAGGGGGCGATAATCCCACAGGCGAATGTTGCGGATGGTGGTTTGATTGTCTTGCAATACTTGGCGGTTCAGTCTCGCCTCGGCAGCATAACTTTCTCGCTGCACGCCATCGAGGTGATAAGCAGCTTGGGTGAATTGAATATTGTGTGCGATGTAAGGCTTTTCTTTGACGAGTTCGTTGGGGTTGACGATAAATTGCTGGACAAACAAGGGAGAGATAACGTCAAGTAGTACCCAGGTGATCGCAAAAACTCCTAGTCCG
>CAYTUO010000234.1:0-1143 GCA_964441015.1 uncultured Pleurocapsa sp. | reverse complement strand
GCGTATGGGAAGCAGAAAATTTCGCCGCCAAATCGAGATCGCGAATATTATGGCTATTCCCAACGCCAGAAGCGCCATAACCTTGTAAGCGAACAGCCGGACGCTAACATCGGTATAGCCAGCCCCAAAGACGACTCCAGATCTAGTGTAGAGCAGGCGATAGCGTTCGAGCCAGAAAATCCAAGCAAGCGGAAGGGCGATCGCAGCTAAAAGACAGCTTAAGTGAGTTTTAGATTGTCCTGCTATGTTAATGCTCCAACCTCGCCCCGACGCGATTTCTCCTTTGAGAACGTAGGTTAGTCCCGACAGAAACAATCCTGCTAGCAAAAGTCCCAAAAGCCAGTAGCAGATGCCTTCATAGAAGGGGAATTTGAAGACGTAAAAGCCGATATCCTGTCCAAAGATAGGGTCGCGGTTGCCAAATTCAGTGGGATGCAGAAACTTGAGAACGGTTTCCCAGGCTGGGAGGCTGGCAATGGCTGCCAACAAAGCTGCTAGCGCGATCGCTACGAACGCGAGAAAATTGGCGCTTGTCTCGGTAGAGGCTACCCAGTTGTTCCCCTCAAAAAAGCGAAAGGTACGATGGCGCGTCCTGTGCATGGCAAGTCGGTAGTTTCCCCACAAAAATAGGGCATAGACAGAAAACGTGCCTACCCAGACGAAAATTTGCCAGGACAGTCTCGTCCAAAAAAACCCAGAAAAACCAACTCCCTCAAACCACCATGCCTCCGTGAGAAGATGAGTCAGGGTTTTAGAAAACAAAAGACCCACGATAGCAACTACGAGGATAGGTTTGAGAATTCTCCAACCGTTCATTAATCAAATTTGTTAGTTGTTTTTTGCTAGCCGCGTAAAAGTTTCTGTCAACGATTTCCTTGAGCGATCGGCTTTGCCGCTGCCCGGAGGGCAATCGCGCGTCCGCTATGGATGCCCCGATCTCGGTGTCTAAACTGCTCTTTAGATGTAGAAAGGGATTTAGGCAGTTGCGTTTTGAGAGATTTGGGATTATGTTGCTGGCGATTTCGTTTCATAAACCAGCCTCCTGACATAGAGGCTACACTTTTATTGTCGCTTTTTTAGAAGGGGCGTAACAGTTCGTTTTAAAAAGTTTACCAATCGCTCATACAGATTATCAAACGAGAT
>CAYTUO010000233.1:0-7270 GCA_964441015.1 uncultured Pleurocapsa sp. | reverse complement strand
TTTCTGAAATGGAATTCAGTCTGTATATATTTGACTATACTTTTACAAACTATAGTGCTAACTGATTACCGATAAAAAGGGGAGAAAAGCATTGAAAGCAAAAGGGGCAGGCATCGCCGTCATCGGAAGCGGTTCAGCAACGCCAGAACAAATTCTGGATAACCACGACCTCAGCCAAATAGTTGAAACATCCGATGAGTGGATTAGAGCTAGGACAGGAATAGGAAGGCGACACTTAGCGCCTTGTTCTACCTCCCTAAGTGAACTCGCTGCTCAAGCGGCTCAAAAAGCGATCGCCATGGCCGGTCTTGCTGCCTGCGATCTCGATTTGATCGTCCTGGCCACCTCTACCCCTGATGACTTGTTTGGCAGCGCTGGCAAAGTACAAAGCTTACTGGGTGCATCGAAAGCCGTTGCTTTTGACCTAACTGCTGCCTGTTCGGGTTTCGTTTTTGGGCTGATTACCGCCTCTCAATTCATTCGCATGGGAGTTTATCAAAACGTTCTCGTCATTGGGGCAGATGTTCTCTCACGCTGGGTTGATTGGTCGGATCGAGGCACTTGCGTCCTTTTTGGCGACGGTGCGGGGGCAGTCGTGTGTCAAGCAACCGAAGACGGCGATCGCCTCTTGGGATTTGAAATGTACAGCGATGGCACGCAAAACAGTTCTCTTAATCTTGCCTATCAAGGACAGCCAAAAACTTTAAAAGAAGATACAGCGATCGCTTACGGGACTTATCAGCCGATCGCGATGAATGGTCGAGAAGTCTATCGTTTTGCCGTGGAAAAAGTCCCAGAAGTCCTTGAGAAAGTTCTCTATCGAGCGAATCTCACGGCCGAAGAGATAAACTGGCTTATCCTGCATCAAGCCAATCAAAGAATTATGGATGCCGTCGCCAGTCGCCTAAAAATGCCTAGCGAAAAAGTCATTAGCAACCTAGCTGAATACGGCAATACTTCTGCTGCTTCAATTCCCATTGCCCTTGACGAAGCCGTCAGACAAGGAAAAATTCAACACGGCCACATTATCGCCACTTCGGGTTTTGGTGCCGGACTCACCTGGGGCGCAGCAATTTTTAAATGGGGAAAATGACGGATATCAGTTATCAGTTATCAGTTATCAGTTATCAGTTATCAGTTATCAGTAGAGTAATTCCCAATCACCAATCACCTTCTCACCAATCACCAATGACTAATGACTAAAA
The DNA here is from genome assembly GCA_964441015.1 of uncultured Pleurocapsa sp. Taxonomy (GTDB): domain Bacteria; phylum Cyanobacteriota; class Cyanobacteriia; order Cyanobacteriales; family Microcystaceae; genus Hydrococcus. The sequence continues at coordinate 6,065 of CAYTUO010000233.1, read as the reverse complement.
CAGCGTGGGTATTTCCAGGACAAGGATCGCAAGCCGTAGGAATGGGGATCGATCTAAAAGATATCCCCACTGCGAAAAGTAAATTTGACCAAGCCGAAGAGATATTGGGCTGGTCTGTGTTAGAAAGGTGCCAAGGCGACGAAGAACAATTATCTCGTACCCTCTACACCCAACCTTGTCTATATGTCATTGAAAGCATCCTCGCTGACTTATTGATAGAAAAAGGGCAGTTTCCCGATCTCGTTGCCGGTCATAGTTTAGGAGAATATGTCGCTCTTTATGTCGCAAAAGTCTTTGATTTTGCAACCGGATTGCGATTGGTTAAGCGTCGATCCCAATTAATGGACATGGCGACTGGCGGGAAGATGACGGCCCTGATGAAATTCGAGCGCGAAAAGTTAGAAAACGTCGTTAAAACGATAGCCGATGTCGTTATCGCCAACGATAATAGTGCAGAACAAGTCGTCATTTCTGGAACGCCAGAAGCCGTCGATTCTGTTCTCGCTCAAGTCTCAGCCAAACGCGCCGTTCCCTTGAAAGTCTCTGGAGCATTTCATTCGCCTTTGATGGCACCAGCCGCCCAACAGTTCCAAGAAGTTTTGGAGTCGGTTGCTTTCAGCGATGCCAAAATTCCTGTTCTATCCAACGTCGATCCTACTCCTACCACCCAAGGGACTGAGTTGAAAACTCGCTTAATACAACAGATGACAGGATCGGTTCGCTGGCGAGAAATTATGCTGCAATTGCCCAAAGAAGGCGTTTCTGTTGCGATCGAAGTGGGGCCGGGAAAAGTCTTGACTGGTCTAATTAAAAGAACTTGTCCCGACATAGGATTAAAAAATATTGGTGTCATAGCAGACTTCAGCTAAATTGTCAAATAAAATATTCAACTTCTAAAGGCGTATTTTTGGGAAATATCGCTCCCAGTTTGGCATTTATCTGGCTTCCTCGAATCTGCACTCTCATTTGTTTGCCATCCCACAACCAATCTACTCGACCGTTCGGCATTGACAATCCCTCGACTTTCATCGGTTTGTCGAGCCATTCCTTGGGAATTCCCGCACCAATGACTAGCGTGGGTTCGCTGTTCGTGCGATCGCAATACGCTAACATATCCAATTGCAGTAACAACATTTCAGCAGCAGTCCAATAATGCGGCGTAACGTGAGGGGGATCGACCCATCCGCGCACGTTTTCCCATCGCCCAGAAGAATTTTCTTCGCCCTTGCCTTCCCACCAAGTATACAGTCCCGGCGAAGCTTGATGCTGCCAAAACCACTCTACGGTAGCCCAACTCCGTTCGGGTTTGTCTAGATAAAGCCATTGGTGTGCTTCAGCCAGATCGAAATAAGTCCACAAAGGGACTGCTTGAAATGCGCCTTGAGCATCACGCAGCTTATTCCATCGATCTTGAAGTTTTTGCAGGAGAGCATCTTTTTGAGCAGTGGCAATCCACGTCGGCCAAAGACTGCTAATGTAAGTTCGCTCATTGTCTGACTCTGGTGGTTGGAATGCCTTTTCCCAAGCCTTTTGGAGTTCTGCCGCTTTGGTACGCCAACGCAGGGCATCAGCAGATTGGTTAAGGCGATCGCCAAGGGAGGCTGCATCGAGTAGTCCCCGATAGCTCACCGCATTGACAAATAATAGGGGTCGGTGATGATCCATGCGACCGACGATCAGGCCATCTTTAGCGGCTTCTGCCACGAGAGTCAGTTCGGGATCGTTTTTCACCCCAGGCACAATGGGAGCGGTGACAGGCTGATGAATCGAGCGATCGCTTTCCAGCATTTTGACGATCAACTCAGCTTTTCGGCGCACATGAGGCCAAAGCCAGCGATCATATTCTGGATCGTTGACGAGCTTAGCTACCTCTTCTAGCGTCCAGAGCGCTAATCCTGGGGCATCGGCTTCTGGGCCAAAACCGCCAAAGAAATCATTTTGGGCAAAATAGGTCGATAGCTGTTTAGCAACCTCTAACTGTCCGGCACGAGCTAGCGCTACAACGGTATAAGCACCATCGCGCAGCCAAGGTAAGGGATAGTTGGTTGGTTCGCCAGGGCGCGTTTGCTGTCCCACCAGACCCATCATCAGATGAGAAACTTGGGCATTGAGACTGTCTGCAAATCGCCTATCAGGAAAATCCAATACTAATTTAGACTTGGTTTGGGAAAAGCTTAAATTGGCTTTAGTTGGGGGAGTCAAATCTTCTAAGGTTAAATTCCACTCCTTGCCATCTGCTAATTCAAAACGGGCATAGCCCCAACCCTCATCGCCCTGCCATTGAGTGAGGCGCGATCGCTCGTTTATCCAACCTGGCGTTCCTTCCTGGCCTAAATCTACACCTACGGGTGCTGGATTGAGTTTGACAGACCAGCGATCGTTAATTTGTAACCGTTGTCCATTCCAATCGAGTGACTGAATCGCTCCGCCTGCTGGCCCGACGCTTCGTATGACGATTATTGGCTTGGCTGTCGGCGTTTCTGAGGTTTTGAGGTGGAGTTTCCAGCCCTGCAAGCCATTAGAAGACCAGGAAGCTTCGTAATAGTCGGTTTTCGTGAGAATCCCTGAGATTTTACCCTCGTTGCTCAACTGTTGCTGGATTTGGCTGAGAGGAATTGTATCGCTAGTTGCGATCGCGTCCCCTTGTTCGTTAACCATCCAGATAGAAACGCCAAAACTTCCTACAGCAGGACTAAAACTGCCGCCAGGTTCGTGATAAGCTTTATCCTCCTCTCGACTGCCTGGAGTAGCCAAGACAACGTGCCCTATTCCACGCGGCCAAGGCTCGGAGGGACGAGACCGCATCTGATATCTGACTTGATAGCGAACTGGTGCATGGTGAAGAAAATAGGCGGTAGCTTGCTGAAATTGCAGGACGTTGTTAATCGCCATTGGAAGCAATAGAAGACTAGCTAAGCCTAAAGCGAGCCAGCGTGCCCTCGTCAGCGTACTCAATGCCGCTAAGACGATAAGTAGGGGAAGGAAATGCAGCGAATAGAGAAAGGTTTCATCACCATAGAGAAGATGTAGGGCTAATTGTCCGAGCAATGTCAGGCCCAAGACAAGACGAAGTTTGGGATGCTGCTTGAGAGAAAACAAGCCCCATAAGCCTACGCCCAGTAAGGCTAACCACAATCCAACTGCAACACTCCCCCAAAGGCTGCCCGAACCCGGAGAAGACGGTTGAGTTAGCATTCTTGGAAAATCGGAGCGCCTTGCATGATCAGCTATCTCGATGGCTGGCATAACCATCGTATGGGAGATGAACGACTTGAGGATTTGTAGAGGGCCTCCAGACTCTGGTTTCAAGACATAGTTAAATTCTTCCTGACTTTGATAAAAGGGGATTTTGGCACTGGGAAAGAGAACATTCTGGACTCCCCAAAGTCCAAGTAGCAGCAACAACGCACTGAAGGTAATGGTTAAGAAACGTTTCCAAGAGCGCTCAACAGCCGTTGCAAGAATACCAACCATCCAGTTTGTTAGCGTCATACTGGCAGTCATCGTGCTAACGACTATGTACCATAAAGGCGAAAAGTGACTGTACTGCGTCAGGGTAACAAAGCATAATGCCAGTAAAATGGTGAGCGAACCAAAAGAATAGGTTTCTGGCACAGTAAACCAAAACACCGCCGCCGCGCTAGTAGCACCAAGAAGACTAAATAGGGTTGCGTCTAATCGGCGACAGCCAATGAGTCTTAATAAAATAAAAAGGGCAGCGATCCAAAGCGAGGCGACTACGGCAGTGACTATTTGGACTGATGTTAGAGGTTCGAGGTTAAAGATTTTTGTCAATAAGTAAACTGGCGGAAAAGCGATGAGTGGAAATAAAGGATGAACTTTAGTACGGTAATTATCGCTGCCACGGATGGTCATGTTCTCAAAAACTCGTCGAAGATCGGATTCAAACCATATATCGATAGTTTTGTTATCAAAAATAATGGGATCGAGTAGCTGCGCTCCTGAGTAGGATGCTAAGCCAGCCGCGATCGCGAGGACTAAGATAGTTAAAATGTCTTGCCAATTTCGATGAATCTGATCGTCAATAAAAAACTGCCAGCGTTTATAATGAGACTTTTGCGATCGCTCGCCTGTTTGCATAAGTCAAAATAAAGATCGTCCTTAACTTTGCCAGCATTGTACATCCTTTTAGCTGCTAGCTCTCTCACTCTGTCAAAGTGTGACGATAAACGAATTGCCAAAAGCCATATCGACAACGAGATGATGACTCAATCAGATTCTGGCCAAACTTCTAATGATTCTGAGATGTTTCAGGAACGAGATGAACAAGAAAATCCCGCGATTCAACTTTCATCAAATGATGCCTTCTCAAATCAAAGCGAGCCACTTCGCTTAACTGTTCCTGGGCCTGTGAATCTTTCAGGGCGAAAACCCATTTACTTGCGAGAGGTAGACTCATCTAACCCCTGGCTGCTGCTGCTCCCCGTAGCGGTGATGGCTTTAGGTATTTGGTTGAACCTAGCTTGGGTCGGTTTTTCAGGCGCTTTAGTTGCCCTTTTCCTTTCTTTGCGAATTATTTTTCCTTCTCTAAAAGCTTGGATTGGTAGATATCTCACGCCTAGCGAGCGAAAAACCGTGCTTGGATTTGTTGTTTTTTTGCTGTCAGTGGCTGGCTTAGTCAAATACTTTGGGTTTTACGATCGCGTTAGTAATTGGCTCAACAACTTTAAATACGATGAGTTCGGCTCTTGGGCAGAGTGGGTAGGCGCGTTAGGTCAAATTATGATCGCGATTTTGGCAGTTTACATCGCTTGGGAGCAATACGTCATCTCTAAAGATCTCACCATTCAGCAAAACCGCATCACTCAACAGCAGACTATTGATGCCTATTTTCAGGGAATTTCTGACTTGGCCCTCGATGAAGAAGGCTTTCTAGAAGATTGGCCCCAAGAAAGAGCGATCGCCGAAGGACGCACTGCCGCTATTCTCAGTAGCGTAGATGCTTCGGGAAAAGCCAAAATTCTTCGCTTCCTGTCTCAGTCTAAATTACTAACGCCAATCATGCGCGATCGCTATCTGGGTAGACCAATTCTCGACGGTTTTGGCGGTTATGCTGAAGATCGAGAAAACGGAACAAAAGTCATTAATTTAGGGATCATGTTAGCTGGAGCCGATCTGGCTGGACAGGATTTGCGCTGGACGGATTTAAGCGAAGCCAACATGGTTCGTGCTGACTTGAGTCGTTGCGATTTAGTCAAAGCTAACTTTTCCCGTACTGTTTTGTATGAAGCTAATCTTCAGGGAGCCGATCTCAAAGGAGCGCGATTGTTTTATGGCTTTGTGGAAGCCGCTAGCCCTCGCAGCCGTACCGTCCCTCCCAACTATGAAACGGGCGCTCATACAGGCGTAGTTATCGAAAATGCAAACCTGACAAGCGTTCAAAATCTTAGTGACGAACAGCGCTATTATTTATGTGCTTGGGGAGGTGAAAAAACTCGTACCACAATTCCTGGCGGCTGTGAAGGAATTCCCAATAAGTTAGGACGATAATCGATCAATTGACAATTAAGGACACTTTTTGGGCTGGCTAAATTTTCCTGACATTGGCTTTTTCTATTTGCTACTCTTATATCCATAGTTGAGATTTTAAAAAAACACTCTCAAAACAACATAACTACTGTAAAAGTCTATGCTTTCTACCAAATTATTGGCTAAACGTCTTATCTCTACCCTGATTGTGTCAGGCTGTCTGCTGACTGGCCTACAAGCGATTAGCTGGGCTGGTGGCAATTCAGGATTGACCATCTTTAGCGGTGTCGATCGCGAGGATATTTTAAATTACTATTTAGATTTCGGCGGAATCCCTCGTCAGTGGGATCGCTACAAACTCTACATCCCCGCTAAAAAACTAACTCAGGGAGCTACCAAATTCTATATTTCTTATCCAGAAAACTTCGACGGCAAATTTGATACGGATAAAATTGAAGTCAGAGTAGATGGAGAAGCTTTACCTTTACGGGAAGTTTATTGGGATCGAGAAAGTCGCATTCTTGAAATCGATCTAGAACAGCCTGTCGAAGCAAGCACGAAAGTGACTATAGTTT
>CAYTUO010000232.1:0-7298 GCA_964441015.1 uncultured Pleurocapsa sp. | reverse complement strand
ACGCGATCAATCTCGCTTGGTTTGAGTTCGCAGTCTTTGAGGGCTTGGTCAACGGGGCTGACGGTTGCCTCGATGAGATGATTGGTCAATTCTTCAAATTTTGCTCGCGTGAGTTCTGTTTCTAGATGTTTGGGCCCGTTTTCATCAGCCGTAATAAACGGGAGGTTAATCGAGGTGGTCATCATGCTCGAAAGCTCGATCTTGGCTTTCTCAGACGCTTCTCGCAGGCGTTGCAGCGCCATTTTATCCGTCCCTAAATTCATTCCTTCTTGGGCTTGAAAGTTATCGATTAACCACTCTACGATAACGTTGTCAAAGTCGTCTCCTCCCAAGTGATTGTTGCCAGCAGTGGCTTTAACTTCAAAGACCCCATTCCCCAACTGAAGCACGGAAACATCAAACGTCCCGCCTCCGAGATCGTAGACGAGAATATGCTGTTCTGCTTCTTGCTTGTCTAACCCGTAGGCAAGGGCGGCGGCAGTAGGTTCGTTGATAATTCGCAGTACCTCTAAACCGGCGATGGTTCCCGCATCTTTAGTCGCCTGTCGCTGAGCGTCGGTAAAATAAGCGGGAACGGTAATGACGGCTTCTCTGACGGTTTCGCCGAGGAAAGCTTCTGCATCGGCTTTTAGCTTTTGCAGAATCATGGCGGAGGTTTCTTGGGGAGTGAAAGCACGATCTCTTATCTGAACGTTGACTGTATCGTCGCGACCTTTAACGCACTTGTAGGGAACGCGCGATCGCTCTTGTTCCGTCTCATCCCAACGACGGCCGATAAAGCGCTTGATGCTGTAGACAGTATTTTCTGAATTGGTAACGGATTGCCGTTTGGCTAACTGACCGACAAGACGCTGATTCGCTTTGCCAAATCCGACGATACTAGGGGTTGTACGTGCCCCTTCCGAATTGGAGATCACAACTGGTTTACCCACTTCCAGGACGGCAACGCAACTATTAGTTGTCCCCAAGTCGATTCCAATGACTTTTCCCATAGCACTTCGGCAATAAAGATCTCGGTCGTCAAAAGCAAAATTTGGGAGAAGTTGCCAGTCATTTTAAGGCAAGCTGGCTCGCTCTTCTCCTGAAAAACTTTTAGAGATTTCCTCTATAACACTTTTGCGGCAGTCTTGCAAGTTAGCTCTCTGGATTCTCTGTCTCTGGTGGTTCTGATTTGTCTTCTTCTGAGGTTACCACGGGTTCTTTGGGGGCAGCCACTTTGACCATAGCGTGGCGAAGGACGCGATCGCCGAGTAAATATCCGCGAACCAGTTGTTCTAGTACCGTTCCTTCTGGATGTTCGTCGGTATATTCTCGAAGCATGGCTTCGTGGTAAATTGGGTCGAAAGGTTGGCCTTCTGGGCGCATTGGCGAAACACCGAGCCGTTTGAGGCTATCTACTAAGTATTTATAGACTCCCTGATAGCTTTTTTGGATGGCCATTTCCCCATCACTAGCGGGTTTGATCTGGGTTCGCGCCCGCTCGAAATTATCGACTACCGCTAATAACTCGCCGATGGTCTTGCATTTAACCTGAGTTTCCAGTTCTTCTTTTTCTTTTTGGGTTCGCTTGCGGAAGTTATCGAACTCGGCCACCAGAGAAATATGCCGTTTTTTCATCGCTTCGGCTTGCTGATCTTGCTCCTCCAATTGCTGTTTTAAGGTTTCGATTTGCTCGGTTAAGGCCGCAAGCGTTTGAGCCGGTTCTAGCGGCTCAGTTTCTTTTTCTGAGCCTGGCAAGTTCTTTTCTTGGGCTTCGCTGACACTTTCTTGGAAAGAGTCCTGCTGGCTCGCGCTTGCCTCAGATTCGCCGGTTGCCTGCTTGTGGCGATCGCCTGAATCTTCTTTTTCCAGTTGTTGAGATGCGTTCAAATTTCTTTCTAGCTCCTCTGAGTTGGTTTCTAGCTGATTTGGCTCGTTAATCATAGGGCACTTCATCTATAACTCTCAAGAGATTTTGTCTAGTTCTCTTGGGCTTACTTGAGTCTATCTTCTTTTTTAGTTTATGAGTTTGCGACCCAATTTGACAGCCTCGCGAAATAACTCAACCTAGAATTAACGGCTAAGAACTGAGGACTAAGACGATCTTTTCTTAACATCATCTCAATTTCTGCAAAATTTTTGGGAATACTTAGTATTGTAAGGAGATATTGTCACCGAGACTATGACCTATTCTTCATCTTCCAAGCGATCGCGAGCCGTTGCCCTACGTAATTATTTTTCGCCTTTTGGCAATCAACTGATCCAAGCGGGTTATGCTGCGCCCGATCAAATGCAGCAAGCCTTAACAGAAACCCGCAAGTCCGGCCGTCCTCTAGTAGAAGTTCTTCAGGCTATTACAGGTCGCCAACTGCCTCCCGACCTAATACGCCAGTATAAAAAAAATCATTTATTTGAACTCAAAATTCTTTACGGGGTTGATTGTCTCGATCCAGAACTCGATCCCGTTGTCAATAACGAGATGGCAGAGCTTATCGAAACCTTAATCCCCATCGATGTTTGTCGCCGTTATAAGCTAGTCCCACTTAAAAAAAATGATGCTGAGTCTCCCTCGGTTTTAGTGGCGATGGTCGATCCAGATAACCTGGAAGCTCAAGACGACCTCAACCGCATCCTGCGCCCCAGAGACATCCAACTCCAGCGCACGGTCATTACTCAAGAGGATTATGAAAGGCTCTTAGAACAATATTACGAGGTACAGGCTGAAAGAGAACAAGAAAAAGAACGCCTTCAAAAAGAAAAAGAACTCGAAAAACTTGCCGATCTTAGCGGTATCGTCGAAAATTTAGACGTTAATCTTCAAGAAGCGCAAGACGAAATCAACGACGATCTGGGAGCTAACGAAGCCAATCAAGCGCCCGTTATCAACTTAGTCAACAAAATTTTGGCAAAAGCCCTACAGGAGAAAGTCTCTGACATTCACGTCGAACCTCAAGAAGAGTACTTGCGAGTGCGCTACCGCAGAGATGGGGTACTCCAGCAAGCCTTCGATCCCCTGCCCAAGAAGATTATGCCAGCCGTCGTCGCTCGTTTCAAAATTATGGCAGAGTTAGACATTGCCGAGAGGCGCTTGCCCCAAGATGGTAAGATTCGGCGAATGTTCCAAGGTCGCAAGGTAGACTTTCGGGTCAATACCCTACCCAGTCGTTACGGAGAAAAGGTTTGTTTGCGAATTCTCGATAACTCGGCGACTCAGCTTGGTTTAGATAAGTTGATCACCGACCAGAGAACGCTAGATATTGTGCGAGAGATGGCAAGTCGTCCTTTTGGCTTGATCTTGGTCACTGGCCCGACGGGTTCGGGTAAATCTACCTCGCTGTATTCGGTGCTAGCCGAGCGAAACAATCCTGGGGTTAACATTAATACGGCGGAAGACCCCATCGAATATTCGTTGCCAGGGATTACCCAGGTACAGGTCATTCGTGAAAAAGGAATGGACTTTGCCAATATTCTCAGAGCTTTCATGCGGCAAGATCCAGATGTGATTCTGGTGGGTGAGACGCGAGATAAAGAAACGGCAAAAACAGCGATTGAAGCTGCGCTGACGGGCCACTTGGTCTTAACTACCCTGCACACTAATGATGCGGCTGGCGCGATCGCTCGTCTCGACGAAATGGGCATCGAACCATTCATGGTCTCTGGCTCGTTAATCGGCGTTCTGGCTCAGCGTCTGATGCGCCGCGTTTGCACTGAATGTCGCATTCCCTATCATCCCACTAAAGAGGAACTGGCAAGATTTGGACTGTCGGCTTCTAATGAAGGAGAAATCACTTTATACAAAGCCAATTCCTTAACGGCTGAGGAAATTAGCGAGGCCAAAGCTAAAGGCACTCTCTGCGCCAAGTGTAGCGGCAGTGGCTACAAAGGACGGGTTGGGGTTTATGAAGTGATGCAAAACAGCGAACGCCTGCAAAGCCTGATTAATGAAGGCGCGACCACTGACCGAATTAAAGAAGCCGCCGTCGAGGAAGGAATGACAACTCTGCTGGCTTACAGCTTAGATCTGGTACGAGAAGGCTACACAACTTTTGAAGAAGTAGAACGAGTCACCTTTACCGATTCTGGTTTGGAATCAGAATTGAAAGCTAAACGCAAGAGTTCCCTAACTTGTCGGACTTGCAAGGCTGAACTAGTGCCTGAGTGGTTGGATTGTCCCTATTGCATGACACCTCGTTTCAGCGATTAATTTTGTGGGTTAGTTGTTAATGGTTAGCAGTCGTTTGGGTATCTTTAGACTAATCACTCGCATATAAGCAAAAACCAACAATTAATAATCGATAACCAATGACAAGTAACTAAATTTAGGAGACTGCGACGATGGATTTAATGATTGAAGACTTAATGGAACGTTTAGTCGAGATGGGTGGCTCGGATATGCATATTCAAGCTGGTGCCCCTATCTACTTTAGGGCTAGCGGGAAGCTAGCTCCCATTGACGACCAACCCCTATCCCCTCAAGACTGTCAAAAGTTAATCTTTAGTATGCTCAACAACACTCAACGCAAGGAGTTAGAGCAAAATTGGGAATTGGATTGTTCTTACGGTGTTAAGGGATTAGCGCGTTTCCGAGTCAATGTCTACAAAGAGCGAGGATGTTACGCAGCTTGTTTGAGAGCTTTGTCTTCCAAAATTCCTCACTTCGATCAGCTTGGGTTGCCAGATGTTGTCCGAGAAATGGCAGAAAGACCCAGAGGGATGATTTTGGTGACGGGACAAACGGGATCGGGTAAAACGACAACTTTGGCAGCAATTTTAGACTTAATCAACCGAACGAGAGCCGAACATATTCTGACGGTAGAAGATCCAATTGAATACGTCTTTCCCAATATTAAAAGTCTGTTTCACCAACGGCAAAAGGGAGAGGACACGAAGAGTTTTGCTAATGCTCTCAAAGCAGCCCTACGTGAAGACCCCGATATCATCCTCGTGGGAGAAATGCGGGATTTAGAGACAATTTCTCTGGCGATTTCGGCAGCAGAAACAGGTCACTTGGTATTTGGTACGTTACACACCAACTCAGCTTCAGGTACAGTAGACCGGATTATCGACGTATTTCCCGCTAACCAACAAGCTCAAATTCGGGCGATGTTGTCTAACTCGTTGCTAGCTGTTTTCAGTCAATGTCTGGTGAAGAAGAAAAGTCCTAAACCAGGGGAGTACGGTCGATGCTTGGCACAGGAAATAATGATAGTGACTCCGGCGATCGCTAACTTGATTCGCGAAGGAAAAGCTCCTCAAGTTTATTCGGCTATTCAAACCGGGGCTAAACTTGGAATGCAAACGATGGAGCAATCTCTTGCTAATTTAGTTCTCAGTGGTGTTGTCTCATTCGAGGAAGCTATTTCCAAGAGTGGCAAACCTGATGAATTACAGCGTCTTGTCAGTGGTGGCGCAGTCACAAACAATAAGGTGAAAGCCCGCACATGACAAAGAGAGGGGAGTGTGGGAAGTGTGGGAAGTGTGGGGACAGTTACCAGTTACCAGTTACCAGTTACCAGTTATCAGTTATCAGTTATCAGTCACTAATCACCTTCTCACCTTCTCACCTTCTCACCTTCTCACCTTCTCACCTTCTCACCTTCTCACCAATCCCCAATCACCAATCCCCAATCACCAATCCCCAATTACTGATTACTGACTATGCCTACTTTTATCGCTCAAGTTATTGATTCTTCGGGAAAAACCCGCGAAGAGAAAGTGGAGGCGATGTCTCCAGAGCAAGTCCGTACCCTGCTCAAAGGCAAATATCCAACTATTGGAAAAATTAGAAAGGCGGGTTTAAACCTCGATATCGATCTATCGGGTTTAGAAGCCAAGTTTAGTAACGTTTCTATTAAGGACAAAGCGGTTTTCTCTCGCCAGTTTTCTGTAATGATCAACGCGGGGGTGGCGATCGTTCGATGCTTTGCGGTTTTAGCAGATCAGGCTTCCAGTCCCAAGATGAAAAAAGCTCTGTTGGCAATTAGTGCTGACATTCAGCAGGGAGGTAATCTTTCCGAGGCGATGAGCAAACACCCCGATTGCTTCGACGAGCTATATGTCAGTATGGTTGAAGCGGGGGAAGCAGGTGGCGTTCTAGATGAGGTACTGAGTCGCTTGGCTAAGCTGCTAGAAGATATGGCACGGCTGAAAAACCAAATTAAATCAGCTATGGCTTATCCGGTTGCCGTTGGAATTCTGGCAACGATCGTGTTTTTCGCCATGACCATCTTTCTCATTCCCATCTTCGCTAAAATCTTTGAAGATCTGGGGACGGAATTACCGGCTCTGACTGAGTTTATGCTTTTTTTGAGCGGGATAATGAGAAGTCCGAAAATTCTGATTCCTATTGTCGCGATAATAGTCGCTGTCTTTTTGATTAGACGATATTATAAGACTCCTGTAGGACGCTTGCAGATAGATGGTTTAATGTTAAAGCTGCCGCTCTTTGGGGATTTAAATGAAAAATCAGCCGTTGCTCGTTTCTGTCGAGTATTTGGAACTTTGACTCGTTCAGGCGTACCCATTATCCAGTCTTTGGAGATAGTCTGCAATACCGTCGGCAATCAGGTGATTGCTAATGCTGTTGCAGAAGCTGCGGCAGAAATTCAGCAAGGTGGAATGATGAGTCTTGCTTTGCAAAAGGCTAATGTCTTTCCTCCTCTAGCCATTCAAATGATCAGCATTGGGGAAGAAACGGGGGAGCTAGATTCTATGATGATGAAAGTGGCTGATTTCTATGAAGATGAAGTAGAACAAGCGATCAAAGCTTTAACTAGTGTCATCGAACCTCTCATGATGGTTGGGATTGCTGGAATGGTAGGAACCATCCTGCTGTCAATGTATTTACCCATGTTTAAGGTATTTGAGGACTTAGGCTAATTAATTCTGAAATAGATACAATGCATCTCATTGACTTCTATTTCAACTTCCCTCCACTCTCTCAATTTATCTCTCACTCTTTATTATTATGTCTGTCAAGCGATCTGATTACGAAGCGCTGCTCTCAGAATATAGTAGCCGCGAAGGAGCGATCGCTCTGCTTAAACAGTATCGACCCTATCTGGAGATGATTCCTAGTATGCGTCGTCCAGCGCAGAGTTTGATTCCCATTCCTTTACCTGTCGTGAGAATTCGTCATTCTAAAGTTGATGTCGAACAGAGTTTTAGTGCGGTTAACCATCGAGAAACGATTCATTTGCCTTGCGATCTGGCGATTCTCACCTGCGATCCAGAATGGAAAATTAAAATGGGGACGGAAATTTTAGTCTTTATCCATCGTCCTGGCGAAGATTTTTCTCAGTTGCTTGGTCGCTGGCGAA
>CAYTUO010000231.1:0-7300 GCA_964441015.1 uncultured Pleurocapsa sp. | reverse complement strand
AATCCCCAATCCCCAATACCCGATCGCTCTCCCTAGCTAGCCAAGTGGGAGTTGACTACAGCACGTTACAAGACTTATTGGCAGCAGGAAAGTATCAGGAAGCTGATCGCGAAACCTGGAATTTGATGCTGCGAGTAGCTTGTCGAGACAAGGAAGGGTGTTTGAATCTCAACGCGATCGAACAATTTCCCTGCACCGACTTATACACTCTCGATCACCTGTGGCAGATGTATAGCGGTGGGCACTTTGGGTTTAGCATTCAAAAACAAATTTACGAGAGTTTGGAAGGCACCAGAGGCTTTAATTACCAAATTTGGCAAGCGTTTGGCGATCGCGTCGGCTGGCATAGGGAGGGGAATTGGTTGAATTATCTCGATCTAACCTTCGCTCGCTCTGCACCTCAAGGACAGCTACCAGCTAGTTTTGTGGATGTTTTAAATCGTGCAGGGGTGTCGCGAGGCGTTTGCGGTTGGTGGCGACTGGGGTTTGTTTCTTTAATCCATCGACTAGATGAATGCTCTTCTCAAGTTCCGCTATCTTAATAGTAATTCAGAAGAAATAGCAGAAAATTTTCCCTAATTAGCGGATGTTATTTTATTCTAAAAATGTGGGTAAAAAAAGAAAAATTAGTCAATACTCGCTTCGAGTGAGGTGCTAACCTAAGCTGATGTGCATTTAATTTGTCTAATTTAAAGCTCGAAAAATTTTGCTTTAATGAGATTTACTAATTTTGAATTTTGAATTTTAAATTTTTAATTTTGAATGGCTTATCCTATGATCGAGTCTTCCTCTCCCGATTCTTCTAAACCAATCGAGGATCTTCCCCCTAATGGGGAATTAGAATCGACATCACCCTCACCACCACGCCAATCGTCCGAGTCAGGGAGAGCGATCGCCTCTGCGTCTCCTCGGCAACAGCTAAGACGACGGGGATGGGGTCTGAAAACGAAAGCAACGACTTGGGCACTCGTCCTCAGTACGATCCCCGCTTTAGTCGTTGGGACGGTTACCACCATGAGCAACCAGTCGATCCAGAAGCAACTTGATCGCGCTGGACTCATTAGACATCTCCACAAATGAAGTATGCAGTCCCAATCCATAAGGGGATCGGGTTCTTTTTCGGAGAGGTCTATTGAAGAAAGGTTGGCACTGGAGAGCCAACGGCCTTTTCTCTGGCTGGGAACGATAGCAACTGCCTTGGTATCTGGAACGATCGCGGCGCTGTTAGTCAATCGCACCCTTCGCCCACTCCTCAAGGCTGTCTCAGTGTCAAACCATCTGGTTAACCGACTGCGACGAGAAGAAACGAGGATTGGGGATCGCGTGGCTGGAAAGGATGAATTAGCTGCCTTAGAAACCAACCTCAGCTTGATAGACGAACAACTGCCAGAATTGCTCTGGAAAGAAGAAGCCGAAGCCGAACGATTCCAGCTCTTGCTCAACATTACCCGCCGCCTGCGTCTAGCGCGATCGCAAGAAGAAGTCCTTAGAACTGCCGTCGAAGAAGTTCGTCAAGCACTCAGAACCGACCGCGTGGCGATATTTCGCTTCGACACCAACGTCGATGGAACCATCGTAGAAGAATCAGTAGCTTCTGGCTGGCCGAAAATGCTGTGGGCGACGCTCTCCGATGCCTGTTTGGAGGAGTGTCTCGAACTCTATCGCAACGGTCGCGTCAGGGCGATCGACGATATCTATAATTCAGGCCTTAACGACTGTCATATTGGACTGTTGGAGCGATTTGCAGTCAAGTCCAATCTGATTGCCCCCATTCTCAAAAATAATCAGCTATATGCCTTGCTGATTGCCAGTCAATGCTCTGCCCCCCGCTATTGGCAGCCAGCCGAAATCGACTTGCTCGCTCAAATTGCGATTCAGGTAGGCTTTACCCTCGATTACACGCAAATTTTAGAACAATTAGATACGAAATTCGACCGAGCGCAGTTATTGATCGACATCACGCGCCGCATTCGCGAATCGCCAATTGAAGACGACATTCTCAAAACTACGGTCGAAGAAGTCCGCAAGGCTATCAGAAGCGATCGCGTCATTGTTTACAGTTTCGATGCTGACTGGTATGGAACTGTCGTTGCCGAGTCGGTCGTTCCTGGTTTTCCCAAGGCCTTGCACGCCCGCATCAAAGACCCCTGTTTTGCCGAAGGCTATGTCGAGCAATACCGGACAGGTCGGGTACAGGCAACGAATAATATCTACCAAGCGGGGTTGACCGAATGTTACCTCAAGCAACTCGAACCGTTTGCGGTCAAAGCCAACTTAGTCGCTCCCATTCTCAAAGGCGATCACTTATTCGGCTTATTAATTGCCCATCAATGCTCTGCGCCTCGCAATTGGCAACAACCTGAAATCGATTTCTTCACCCAGATCGCCATGCAAGTAGGCTTTGCCCTCGATCAAGCCAGATTGCTTGAGCGAATCGATGCGGAAGCAGCGCGAATCGAATTACTCGCTTACCTCGCCCGCCGCATTCGGGAATCTCTCAATGAAGAAAGGATCTTAAAAACGACGGTGGAAGAAATCCGTAAAGCCATCAGAGCTGATCGCGCGGTCGTTTATCGCTTCAAGCCCGATTGGAGCGGCTTTGTTGCTGCTGAATCGGTCATTTCTGGCTGGACTCGCGCCCTAGAACACCAGATTGAAGATGCTTGTATTCCAGAACAGTTGCGTCAAGCCTATTTGCAAGGTAGCGTCGTCGCTACGAGCAATGTCTTTGAGGCAGGATTTCACCCCGACCATTTGAAGTTAATGGAACGCTTGGAAATCAAGGCGAATTTAGTAGCGCCGATTATCAAAGACGGTCAGTTATTTGGTTTGTTAATTGTCCATCAGTGTTCTGGATTCCGCGACTGGCAGCAGTTTGAGATCGATCTCATGGCGCAGCTAGCGCTACAGGTCGGATTTGCCCTCGACCACGCCCGATTGTTACATCAAGTCGAGCAAGCTTACCACCAAGCTGAAGAAATGGCACGCCAACAGCGTCAACAAAAAGAGTTACTCCTGACGCAAACGTTCAATCTGCTCAACAATAGCCATACTGTCATTGAAACCCTCTCGGCTGATGCGCTAAATCAGATGGAATCTGTGACGGCTGCTTACAATCAAATCAAAGCGGTAACCGATCTAGCGCAAAAAATGAGTGCCAGCGCCCAACAAGTAGAACTGCAAAAACAGCAGGTGGCTCAAACTGTGCAATTCTCTCAGCAGGCGATGAACCGAATGGTCAAAGAGATGTCTGCCATTCAAGCAACGTCTTTGGAAGCGGTTGAGAAGGTTAAGCGCCTAGATCCCCCCTCTCGCAAGCTGGCTGAAGTTATTGAACTTCTCTCGCAAGTGGCCTCTCAGATGAAACTACAGGCAATGAATACAACGCTCGAAGCAGCGAGAACGGGAGGATCGGGTCAAGAATTTGCGGCCATAGGCGAAAAAGCCCTTGCTTTAGCGCGACAGTTGGATGAGGATATTGCAGCAATTAAGCTCTTGGTAGCGGAAATTACCAGGGAAACTGAACAAGTGGCTGCGGCGATCGCAACCCGACAAGAACGAGCGAGCGGAGAAAGTCAATTAATTAATGAAACTCAAAGAACGATCCAGCAAATTGCGATCGTCAGCACCCAAATGAGCGCATTGGTAGAGGAAATTACCCAAGCGGCTACCCAGCAAGCCAACACCTCAACCTCTGCCAGCCAATCGGTTCTTGCTGTTGCCAATTTTGCCAGCCATACGTCGGAGCAATCGATGGCGCTGGTCGAATCTTTTAACAAGCTAGCAGCAGTAGCCCAAGCGCTTCAGAATGAGGATCGTTAGTTATTGGCTAGAGAAGGCAGAGGGGAAGAGGGGAAGAGGGGACAAGGGAGACAAGGAGGACAAGGAGACAAGAAAGAATTAATCCAAAATCCAAAACCGCCGCGCACGGAGCGAAGCGAGGAGCAGCGCAAAATCCAAAATCTGATCAATCACCAATCACCAGTCACCTTACAATGACCCTCGATCCCGAACTGTTAGACCAAGCCTATCATCTTTTTGTTGAGGAAGCCTTAGAACTGTTACAGCAGATACAGGAAGCCTTGTTAGAACTTCCTCGCGATCGCAGTCTTGCTAAAACTCATAGCCTGGTGAGGGCTGCCAGTACTATCAAAAGTGGTGCGGCTCAGGTTAACTTAACTGATATTCATACTCTAGCCCATCGTTTAGAAAATATTTTCCGCTCGCTGTGGCAAGAAAAAATCTTTGTTGACTTCGAGTTAGAAGAACTACTCTGGCAAGCTTATGAGTGTTTGCGCCTGTCTCTAGTGGCTCAAATTCAAACCAAAGAGGAGCGAGTCGTAGATACTCTCATCCAAGCAGAACCCGTTTTCTCCCAACTGGAAGCGATCCTCAGTCCTAAGCTGAATGCCGAGATTGAGCGAGCGACCTTCGATGAACCAGAGGAAGACAAAATGGAATGGCTTTTGAATCAAGAAGTCGCTCAAGCTTTAGAAGCGCTAGAAACACTCTTGTCTAACCCCGAAGCCCCCAATCTCTCAGAAGCGCTCAAGGCACAAGTAGAAGTCTTTTTGAGCTTGGGCGAACTGTTAGAAGTCTCGGAGTTCGTCGCCGTTGCCCAAATTACGCTGGCAACCCTGCAAGTGAGTCCTCAGTCGGCTTCTACTATTGGACAGCTTACTCTGGCAGGCTTTAGGGGAGTGTGGCAAAAACAGGGAAATTTCAAGACGAATTCAGGGGTTGAAACTTCTGCTGTAGGACAATTATTAGAACTCCAGTTAGAGGACAACGAGAAAGCCTTTTCTCCAATGGCTGCTGCGGAGGAACCTTTACCAGAGAAATCGCGATCGCGTCAGGTAACAGAGATTGTTAAAGCGAATCTCCCGATCGCCTCAGAATTGACCTTAAAAACAGCCAAATCCCTTGTCTGGCTAACGGGATCTACTGCTTTTATCCTCCCGTGCGATCGCGTCAGAGAAATTGTCCTCCCTCAAGCTAACCAAGTCGTTTGTACTGAGGGGCAGCAATGTTTGTACTGGAAAAATAGTACTATTCCGGTCTATCGTCTATGGGAATTACTTCAACACAATAGCTTTTTTGGGAAACCCGCTCCGCCAAGCAGTTCCTCTGTTCCCCTGTTAGTCGTTCTCGATCACCCTGGGCAAACTCTTGCCATTGAGCTAACGGTCGATCACTTAATTGTCGTCCCAGAATTACTGATTAAGCCTTTTGGCAGCGCGATCGCGCCTCCTGGTTATTGCTATGGCTGTACGCTGATGGAGGGCGATCGTTTAGTGGTAGTCATTGACCTTGAGAGTTTGCTGACTCAGGTGCTTGAAATAACGCCAATCACTCCAGTTCCTACAATTTTGGCTATTGATGATTCCAACACCTCGCGCCAGATCTTGGTTCTCATTCTAGAAAAAGCAGGTTATCAAGTCATACAAGCACGAGATGGAATCGAAGGCATTGAGCAAATGCGACAAAATCCTACCATTTCTCTAGTCGTCAGCGATATTGAAATGCCTAAATTGAATGGCTTTGGCTTTCTCCAATCTTGTCGCCAAGATCCCCAGCTAGCCAAGGTGCCCGTTGTCTTGCTCAGTAGCTACAGCACTCTCCAGCATCGTCAATTGGCAATGGAATCAGGGGCTGCTGCCTATTTCAGCAAGCCCTTGGATGAAGAAGAATTTTTAGACGCGCTCAGCACCATTGTGAAACAGAAAGTCAGGTGCTAAGTGCGATCGCTACCTTCAACTTATGGTGCAGGCATCACTTTATCAATAACTTCTAGCGTTCCATCATCCTTAACCGTCCAGACATCGTAACTTCCTATAACATCTCCATTTTCATCGATATCGACGTTCCCGCTTGCTCCCTGATAGTCGATCTCTTCGCCCTTTCTGACTAACTCCATAGCTTGGCAAGGATCGGTCACGGGTGTACCAGGAGCGCCAGCCACTTCGCGGATTTTACTCTCAATTCCCTCTCCCGTATTCGCATCGGCCGCTTCTGCTGCCAGCATCAAGAGAATTGCGGCATCCCAGGTATGAGGGACGTAGGCGGTTAGCTCTTTACCCGTCTTTTCTTTCCAAAGTGTGGTAAATTCAGCTAACGCTTGACCGTCTGCCCCTGGTACGGTTCCCAGTGCCCCGCTAATAATCGATTTGCCATCGCTGGTTTTACCTACTGCTTTAACAAAATCGTCTGAATAGACTCCATCAGTCAGCAGCAGCGTCACGCCTTCACTTAACCCTTGCTTGTAAGCCGCTTGTACCAGTAAACTACCTGTCTCGGCATAGAGGACGGCAGCGACAGCATTGGGTTTAGCAGCAAAGGCGACGGCCGCTTCACTATCGAGCGTTGCTGCTTTGGGATCGTAGCGAACGGGCTTATCTTTGTCGGTAATTGTGCCGCCTAGTTTTTCCAATGACTGTACGAATGCCTTTTCAAAACCGACTCCGTAGTCGTTATTGATGACGACGGTAGCAACATTTTTAAAGCCTTTTTTATTCGCTAGTGCGGCTAAAGCCTGTGCCTGATAGGTATCGGGAGGAGCCGTTCTCGCCCAGTAGCCCTGAAATTCGCCTTTTTTCGCCCGTTCGGTAAAGACGGGACTGGTGCTACCTGGGGAAACTAACATAATTTTGTTGCGGACGGCAATATCGACAGCCGCACCAGAAACGCTACTGGCAAAGGAACCAATAACACCCGCCACTTGATCGACATCAGCCAGTTTTGTCATTGCTGCTGCACCCGCAGTCGGATCGGTTTGATCGTCCTCGCTGACTAAGGTAACGGGTTTTTCGTTGACTCCGCCGCAGGCATTAATCGTATCTACGGCTAATTTGGCGGCGGCTGGCATATTTTGCCCGATTGAAGAAAGATCGCCTGTAACTGGCAATAAGGCACCCAACTTTAGTCCGTCGCCACCCGTTGTTGCAGTCGGAGAACTGGCAGGGGGCGTTTGCGTTGTTGGTTGGGGTTGACAAGCGGTAGTAAGAATGCTAGTTGTTACCGTGGCGATCGCTAGGGTAAACGCCAGGGAAGATTTGATGGGACGATGTTTGTGGGATTGACTCATGGATAACCTAACTCTCCTCCAACTCAATTGAGAATAGAGTTTAACAAAATCTTTAACAATTACAGCAAAGATTGCGCCGATTTACTCAAAGAAGTGATGCTCAATCTAGGAGGATGGATAGGTGACTTTTTAGCAACATTAGCTAGAAAAATGATGTTTGCGCCATTTGTTCAAATGTGCTGTTCCAATTGCTGCTATGATGTTTTGTTGAGCAAG
>CAYTUO010000230.1:0-7315 GCA_964441015.1 uncultured Pleurocapsa sp. | reverse complement strand
TATACCACCAAAAAGATCCTGGCTTTAGAATATCTTCCTGGCATTAAAGTAGACGATCGCCCAGGTTTAGAAGCGCAAGGAATCAATCTCGATGAAATTATTCAACTGGGTATCTGTTCTTATCTCAAACAATTACTATTAGATGGTTTTTTTCAATCCGATCCCCATCCTGGCAACATGGCAGTCAGTCCTAGCGGCGAATTAATTTTTTATGATTTTGGCACAATGGCAGAAGTAAAATCCGTTGCCAAAGAGCAAATGATCGAGACTTTTTTTGCTGTGATGAGAAAAGATACTAATAAAGTTGTTGAAACGCTAATTTATATGGGGTTAATCGAACCGATGTCAGATCTGACTCCAGTTAAGCGAATTGTTGCTTTTCTCTTAGAAAAATTCCGCGATAAACCTATCGATATTAAAGCGTTCGAGGAGATTGGTGAAGAAGTTTATTTAATGTTCAGACAACAACCTTTTCGCCTTCCCGCTCAGATGACATTTATTATTAAATCAATTACTACTCTTGATGGCATTGCTCGCGCTCTCGATCCCCAATATAATCTGTTAGCAGCTAGTCAACCTTTTGTCAGAAGTCTTGCTACCTCAAATGGCAAAGGAAATCTCGTCGGTGCATTAGCTAAAAGTGCCAAGGATTTTATTAAAACTAAATGGCAAAAACCCAGTTCTACTGAAAGATATTTGCAACGATTAGAAGAGAAAATTGAGCGCGGAGAATTACAGTTTCGGGTTCGTTCTTTGGAGAGTGATCGTACTCTCAAACGAATTTATAAAGCGATTAAAAGTTTAATTTACGCCTGTTTGACAGGATTGACATTGTTATCAGCTACAGTTTTATTATCAACGGCTTATAGTAAATTCGCAATTATTGCCTTTGGTTTATCAGGACTCTGGTGTTTATTTTTAGTGCGCTCTTTAATTGCTTTAACTATTCAAGAAAGACTCGATAAAATGGCTGAAAAATAGAAGGCAGTTATTGGATGAAAGGATTTTGGATGAAAGGATTTTGGATTCTCCCGATGAAAGGATTTTAGAT
Source organism: uncultured Pleurocapsa sp. (assembly GCA_964441015.1). GTDB lineage: Bacteria > Cyanobacteriota > Cyanobacteriia > Cyanobacteriales > Microcystaceae > Hydrococcus. The sequence continues at coordinate 6,264 of CAYTUO010000230.1, read as the reverse complement.
TTTGGATGAAAGGATTAATTTTTCCTTGTCCCCCTTGTCCCCTCTTCCCCTCCTTCTCCTACTTCCCCTGCCCCTCTGCCCCTCTGCTCCTCTGCTCCCTTGTCCCCCTACACTTCCCACACTCCCAGTCACCAATCACCAGTCACCAGTCACCAATCACCAATCACCAATCACCAATCACTAATCACGCTTGAGAATTACCATTTTGTTGCCAACTACGGGGTTACGAGCTAATAGAGTACCCTGTGAATTAACGATCGCCAGTTTGCGAAAATCTAACTTCTGAGCGCGTTGTAAGATAGAGTTGGCTAACTTATCTTGTCTATTGGGATTGAGTTTATACCAATCATCTCCCACAGTAACGATTAAACGACTGCCCAAGAAGTTCGCTTCGACTGAAAGAACCAATCCTTCTGGAAACTGACTGGTAATCGCAGCGACTTGCTCTTGGATAGATGCGATCAAGCTTTGCTCTGGTGTTAATTCTGGTTCTGGCGGCGGGACAACTTCTACAGGTTCAGGTTTTCCTGGTGCTTTTAATTCTGGCGGCGTTTCAACAACTGTTGGGGTTTCTGGTGCAGTTTCTGGAGGCAATTCTACGATTTCAGTTGACGGTTCAGGAAGAAGCAATACAGAGGTTAACAGCACTAACACCACAATTACCGCTAGAATTCCGCTCAAAACCCAATCCGAAAGCTTTTCTTGCCAGGGGGTTGGCAGCAAAGAGCGAATTTTATTTAAAACGCCATCCCACCAACGTTGTAGGCTACTAAAACTGAGTAAAAATCTATCGATCCAACCTTCTTCTGATGGTACTGTTTCCTCGATTTTTGCCTCTGCTAAGGGAGAAGTTTCTAGGGGTGCCTTTGTTTCAATCTTGGCAGTAGTAGGTGCTTCTGTTGTAACTTGCGCTGCTACTTCAGTCTTGGCGATAGAAGCTGCTAATGCCTCAGTACTGGCGACTAAACTTTCTACAGTAGCTTTGGAGGGCAAATTCTCGACGGATTGTGTATTAAGTTGGTTGACGATGCGATCGAGTTGCCTAATGCTCTTGAGCAACAGTGCAATAACTTCTGTCTGAGAATAGCCATTCCCAGGAGTGTCTGAGGGGGTTAGGTTTGTTGATGCTGGCTGTTGCTGTTCTTCTGACATTGACTTTTCCTCCTAGACAGCCCGAATCTACAGCCAAAAGCCTGACAGTAGATTGTGACAAAAAGCTGCCGCCCTAGCACCAATCTATCATCTTCTGTTATACCTTCCCCTGGATAGAATCGCTAAATCTTTTATTTGGTTGCACACAGTAAACCAAAACGGATTAATCCTCGTTGATACCCTCGACTCATTAATCCAAGGGAGAGAGCCGCTTGAATCGTCGTCCATCCACTTTGCAAAAGACCGATAATCGCTTTAGAATCAAAGGCTGAATCGATGACGATGTTCCAAAAAGGAGCTACAGCCATTGACCAATCGTCAGAACGGAGATGTTTAAAACCGCAGGAAAGCGCGATCGCTTCGTATTCTGGCAGAGAAATAACATAGGGCAAGCAATAGACGCGATAAATCTCTTCTAGATGGCGTTTTTCATCGGGGGTGAGTTCGCCTGCCAGTGAGTTAGTCGGACGATGGCACCAAGTCGCTAAGATTAAGGTGCCGCCAGGTTTGAGAACGCGATAACATTCTTGCAAAAACTGGGCCTTATCTGGCATATGTTCGCCGCTTTCTAGCGACCACACCAGGTCAAAATTATTGTCCTCAAAGGGCATCTTTAGGGCATCAGCTACTCGAAACTGCACCTTTTCTTCTAAATTGAACTCTTTCGCTCTTTCTCTGGCTCTAGCGGCTTGTACGGGGGATAGGGTAATTCCGGTGGCTTTGGCATTGAATTTTTTGGCTAGATATAAAGTACTACCCCCAATTCCACAGCCAACATCGATAATATTTTCGGCACGTTTTACCCCTGCCCAATCGAGCAGTTCTTCTATGAGATCGATTTGTGCCTGACGGCGATCGCGCTTATCAGTGCCAGCCCGTCCATAATAACCGTGGTGCATATGTTCTCCCCAAATTTGCTCCCACAGTCCGCTAGAGGCATCGTAAAATTGCTGGATTTGTTGATAAAGATTAGAACTCATCCCAACTCACAATTGTTTGGTCATTCTTGAGAAAAACTTATTATTGAACTATATCGAATGCTTCTTTCTAAAGCCATGACCAAGAAAAATGAAACAGCCGTCCTCGTCCTATCTCTACTGGTTACAGCCGGAATTTTGGGCGGTGGTTATTGGTGGTTTAGCCGTCAATCTCAGGTAGATTGGGGCAAGTTAGTCTCGAATAATAGCGATCGCTCGCCAACGCCTAGCGAAACCCTCAGTTCGTCAGAACAATTGCCCCCACCAGCTTCTCCGTCTGCTATTCCTACCTTTAGCCAACCTAAAACCGTTCCTAGCGGAACCATAGTCAGGATCGACGGTTCGACGAGTATGGTACTGATTAATCAAGCCCTTAAAAAGAGTTTTGAGCAGCGATATAGAGGAACTAGCGTCCTAACTGCTGCCAAAGGCTCGAACTATGGAATTCAAGCGCTTTTGTCAGGAACAATCGATATTGCAGCAATTTCTCGCCCTCTCACGCCGCAAGAACAAGCTCAAGGATTAGTTGCCATACCAGTCACTAAAGATGCGATCGCAATTGTCGTGGGACTTAACAATCCCTTTCGTCGAGATTTAACTCAAGCTCAAGTCATTGAAATTTTTCAGGGAAAAATTACCGATTGGTCGTCAGTTGGCGGAAAACCAGGAACAATTCGCGTTATTAATCGACCTGCTATCAGTGGAACTCATCAAGCGTTTCAAGAATTATTTCTCAAAGGCGGAAATTTTGGTACAACGTCCAACATCACCCAAATGTCGCGAGATGCAACGACACCTATTCTGCAAGCATTAGGCAATGATGGCATTAGCTATGCAACTTATGCTCAGGTTGCCGATCAACAAACCGTGCGAACGGTAGCCGTAGATGGTTTAACTCCAGAAGCCGCTAATTATCCCTATCAACGGACGCTTTACTACGCCTACAAAGATCCTGCTAGTCCAGCCATTCAAGCTTTTCTGGGCTATGCGAATTCGCCAATCGGACAAGATGCAATAATTGCCGCGCAACAATAAAAAGAATGGTTTCAGAAAAGTTTCGCCACCAGCTACGCAAAGAATTAGAACAATGGCAAGCAGAAGGGTTAATCGATGGGAACTTGTATTCAGAACTCTCCCGTCGCTACCAGTTTGACGCTCTCGATCGCTCTGAGCGCAACCGTTTTGTTGCCATTCTGATCGGATTGGGAAGTATTCTTTTAGGATTAGCGGTGATTACGTTTGTTGCAGCGAACTGGCAGGTTTGGTCAAAACAACTGAAGGTCTTGCTGCTGATGGGTTTGTTTGCTGGAGTCAATGGGGCAGGTTTTTACCTCTGGCAGCGTCCGGGAGAGGGATGGCAAGCTCGTCTAGGCAAAGGATTGCTTCTGTTGGGATCGTTGATTTTAGGAGCCAATCTCGCCTTAATGTCGCAAATGTTTCACCAAAGCGGTTCGATCTATCAACTGTTGCTGGTTTGGGGGTTGGGCGTGCTGGCAATGGCTTATAGCCTGCGTTTGACTTTTTTGGGCGTTCTGGCAACGATCTTGACAGTCATCGGCTACAGTGCGGGAATATTAGATTTCTTGGTTCCGAGAGAGTTTTCAGGTTTTCGGTTGGCAGTAGAACATATGCCGCTTTTGGTGAGTTTGCTGGGAATTCCTTTGGCTTACTGGTGTCGTTCTCGTTGGCTATTTGGTTTAGGAACTGTCTTTCTGATTTATTCTTTAGAGGCTAATTTACCGATTTTTTTAGCCAATTTTACGAATTTTTCGCCGATAACCAGAGGAATTATGAACGCGATCGCCTGTTCGTTGCCCCCTGCTTTATTATGGGCTTATCGCGATTCTCTGTGGAATAGTTCCCTGGAAAAAACCCACTTTGACGCGATCGCTCGCAATCTGGGGCTTGTTTTCATCAGCGTTTTATTTTACATCTTTTCCTTCAACGCTATCTGGGATTTTGCTCCCTATCAAACGGGTTCGGAAATTGCTGGGTACGATTGGTTTAAGTTGCTCGATCTCTTACTGTTAGGCGGTTTGACGCTTTGGGCTTGGTGGCGGTTGGGATATCGTACTGGCGAGGTGGCTAGATGGCGGCTCGATCGCCAAAATACCCTGATAGGTGCTGTCATTTTGATTAGCGCGAGCCTTGTTTACTGGCATATTAGTATAGGAGCCTTGGGCGCGATCGCGACTTCGATCTTTAATCTTCTCCTCTTCCTCTTTGCAGTGGTCTTTATCCGCGAAGGGCTATCGACTGGAAAGCGTCGAGGTTTCTGGGGCGGCACTCTTTTACTAGTGTTGCAACTAGTTTCGCGGATGCTCGAATATGAAACTGACTTACTCTTTAAAGCGATCGTTCTCTTTCTCTGCGGTATAGGGGTAATTGCGGCTGGACTGTGGTTTGAGAAGTATCTTCAGACGTTTAGTAGCGTGCGATCGACAACAAATGATGAACAAAATTCCTAGTTGGCGCTTTTGGGTTCCCCTACTCTTCCAATCCGTACTTATTTTAGTCGTGCCGGCCCAAGCACTTTATACGCATTTGGTCGGTAAAACCATTGTTCTACAAACAATCCCCGTCGATCCCTACGATCCCCTGCGGGGCTATTCACAAACCCTCAGATACGATATCTCTAGAGTTGAAATGCTCAAAAGCCTTCCGGGATGGGATAGTGTCGTCCAAGCTGACAACACAGAAGAACAGACAAATCTTCAAGCAGGAACTCGGTTTTATGTCATTCTCCAAGCGCCAACGACCTCGACGCAACCAGGAAAACCGCCCCGTCCTTGGAAACCCGTTGCTGTCAGTCGCGATCGGCCTTCAGATTTGCCAAGTGATCGCGTTGCTTTGGAGGGAAAAAAATCCGATTATCTCTGGATCGATTACGGTCTAGAAACCTATTATCTCCCTGAAGACCAACGCGAGGAAATTAACCGTCAGATTAGTCAAACCCTGCAAAATGCTGGAAAAGAGCGTCCTTTTGTCGTAGAGGTAAAAGTTGACAGTCAGGGTCATGCGGTTCCCCTCAGTCTTTGGGTGAGCAATACCAATTATCGTTTTTAAGGTTGGATTACCAGAATCCTTTCCTGCCCGTTGGCATAATTGTCGAGCGATTAGTCTTGGCGTAGACGAGTTGTTCCTCTGTTACCTTGGCACTGGTCAGGTTCGCCCCGCATAAGTTGGCTCCTTTTAAATTGGCGTAGGTTAGATGAGCAAAACTAAGATCCGCGCCTCGCAGATCGGCACCTTCCAAATTAGCATAGCTCAAATAAGCCCGACTCAGATTGGCATTGCGGAAATCGACTAGAGTTAAATTGGCATGACCGAAATCTGCACCCGTTAAATTTGCCTTTTGAAAATTTGCCTGATTTAAGCGAGATTGATGGAAGATCGCGCCAGGTAAGCAAGCTCTTGACAAATTTAGGTTATTCAACTCCTGCTGAGCAAAATCCTTTCTTCCATTTTTATAGCCTTCTATGATCGCGTTAGCATCTAGTTTGGGCGCGGATTTTTTACCTGTTGGCGATTTTCCTAGAGTTCCCAAGCGATTTTTCTCGGCATTATAACTCTGAGGCATTTGATAGTTGAGAGCGCCTGAGAGATTCGCACCTGCTGCCCCTCTAGATAGATTGGTACTTTGGCGAGAAGTGCGATCCAAGTGATCGCCCATTCCTATTTTTGAGATGGGTGAAGGCGAAGTAGGCGAGGGCGAGATAGGTGAGGTAGCTAGTAGAGAAGAATTCCCCACTCCTTTATCTAGGGAAGGAGACGTTATCATGCTCTGCGCCAAACTTTCGCTGTAGGGAACCAGTTCAAGCGCTTGTAGCACTTCATTGGCAGTTTTGTAGCGGTGACGAACTGACACCTCTAGCATCGTCTTCAAGACTTTGGCAAACGATTCGCCAATCTTGACCCATTTTTCCCAGGTAATTTCTCCCGTATTGGGATCGGTGCCTAAATCTTTAGGCGATTTGCCCGTGAGTAAATAAAGACAGGTTACGCCGACTGCATAAACGTCACTCGCAAAAACGGGACGCATTGCCATCTGTTCTGGTGGAGCAAAACCTGCTGTTCCCACAGCAAACGCCGTAAAAGCTGTCTGAGCAGAAGAACTAGCGGATGTGTTAACTTC
>CAYTUO010000229.1:0-7315 GCA_964441015.1 uncultured Pleurocapsa sp. | reverse complement strand
AGGGTTATTATCAGCAGCAATGATGGCTGTTTCTCCTTATGCTATTTTTCTAGCTCAAGAAGCTCGTCACTATACTTTAGCTATCTTATTGGTTATTGCTTCTTTAGGATGTTTTATTGTTGTCATAAAGTATTTATCGCATCAGATTTTATTACCTATTAGTTTGATTTTTTTATGGGTAATTATTAATACTTTAGGCTTGTCAGTACACTATTTTTTTAGTCTGACTCTTTTTGCTGAAGCTATAGTCTTAATTTTCTTGCCATTCTCTTCATCTTTTCGTCCTTTCTTCTTCAGAAACGGGTGGCGCTTAGGAATAGTTTTGGTTGGAACAATTGCGGCGGTTTTGATTTGGATATTGATTCTTCCCAGAGACTACGGCAATGGCATGACTGACTGGATTCAATCGGAAAATACAACTATTTTAGGATTAGTTAATCCTGTATTTCAGATCCTAGCTACCTGGATCACAATGATCTCTCTTTTGCCTGTGGAATCTTCATCTTTACCAGTTATAATTTTTTCTGGCATTGTCATGATTGTCTTTTTTCTCTGGCTTTTACCTCTCCTTAAATTTGGATTAAGCGCTATCTGGAAGCAGTCTAATTTTAGCTTGGCAACAAAAAGCTTAATAGGTTTTATTATTGGCGTTCTTTTTTTATTTTTCTTTCTCACTTATTTTGGCAAAGTCGATCTGACTCGTGGGGCGAGATATAGCTTTACCTATTTTCCTGCTGTAATTACTATTTTGGGAGCTATTTTAGCTTTCTTTTGGCGAAGAAAGGAAGAGAAAAAAAAATTATTAAACAATCATTCTTATTTTTTCAAGGATCGGGGAAAGACTATTGTTGCGATCGCGTGGCTAATGGGATTCTTAAGTGCTATTACGGTTTGTGTTAATCTAGGCTACCAAAAATACTATCGTCCCGATCTTTTAGTTCCAATTATTCTCCAAAACTCTTCTGTACCTATTCTCATTACAACTCCCCATACAAGCTTAGTACAAACAGGAGAAATGATGGGATTGGCTTGGGAATTCAAACGCCATGCATTAAAATCAAAAGTTTTATTTCTTCTCGCTCATCAAGATAGCCAAAACTCCCAGAAATTAAGCTTAATACTGCAAAAAAAACTCACTAAATTTTCACAGCCGCTAGATATATGGACAATCAATTTTTCTGCTCCTCTTGAAGTAAAAGGATGCCAGAGAGACTCGAAAATTTTCCCCTTAGTCAATGGGTATCAATATAATCTTTATCACTGTTTATAAATCGCTGAGCAAATTTTTTGAAAACGATCTGCAAGCAAAAATCATTAAATCGAAAAAATCAAGTAAAATTAACTAAAAACTGAGGAGTAAAAACCGTATGACAATTTGGGTCAACGAACAAATCGATCCTTGTGGAATTATCTATTCTTGTCTGGCGTGTTGTGATGAGCAAGCTGCTAAAGAGTGTCACCAAACCTGGCAAGAAAATTTAACCGAACAACAGAAAGAAGAAGGTTGGATTGCTATATTAAGAACCGTGGATTCTTGGGATGAAGTTCCTGTCAATGCCCTAAAGTTGAATTACTAAAACATCACTCGATTTTTAATCGAAATGATAGGGGGAGTAAGTCTTCTAAACTAAAAATGCGATCGCTTCCACAAATAATAATTTCAGCAGTTTCTGCTAATTCTGCTATCCATTGTCTGCAAGCACCGCAAGGCATCATCGATTGAAGATCGTTAGGATTGGGGGAATCAATACAAGCGATCGCGATCGCCTGAAATTTTCTTTCTCCTTGGGCAATGGCACTGGCAAAAGCAGAACGTTCTGCACACAATGCTAACCCATAACTGGCATTTTCTACATTGGTGCCGACATATATCCCTTTTTCCCCCAAAATTGCCGCACCTACCCGAAATTGAGCATAAGGTGCAGACGCTAACTTAGCTACATCTCGTGCTGCTTGACAAAGCTTTTCTTTTTCTTGTGTCGATAATTTAACAGAATTAGCTGAAGCACTCATCGTGTTCTATGGCGATCAAATATTTGACAAATAGTTGTATTTATGGTAATGAGCAAAACCTTTATTGGCTGCAACCCCCTCCTATACACTGAGTAACAGATATTGAAAACTGGAGCGCTGATCATGAATCTTCGCATTGGTAATGGTTACGATATTCACCGCTTGGTAGAAGGACGACCTTTAATTCTCGGTGGCGTAGAAATTTCTCATACAGTCGGATTACTCGGACACAGCGATGCTGACGTACTCACTCATGCGATTATGGATGCCATGCTAGGAGCGTTAAGTTTGGGAGATATTGGTCATTATTTTCCCCCAACTGACCCAAAATGGGCAGGGGCCAATAGTTTAAGGTTATTAGAACAAGTGCATGAGTTAGTGCGATCGCACGGTTGGCAAATTGGTAACATCGACTCAGTAATTGTTGCCGAACGTCCTAAGCTTAAACCTCATCTTAAAGCGATGCAGGAAAAGTTGGCACAAACTTTATCAATTAATCCTGACCAAGTTAGTATCAAAGCGACAACTAACGAACAACTTGGCCCCGTTGGACGAGAAGAAGGCATTGCTGCTTATAGCGTTGTTTTATTAGTGAGCGATCGCTGATCTTAATTTAAATTTCACGCAAAGGCGATCCCCCCTACCCCCAATCCCTCCGTCTTCGGCACCTCCCTTAAAAAGGGAGAAAAGGGGGAAAAATCCAAAATGGTATTGTCTGTTTGATCGTAACTTGGGTTGACACACCTCGGCGTAAACGCACGAGGATTCTTTAGAAGGAGATAACCCGATGGTCATTGCTCGTAACCACAACTTCCAGAACCGTTTACTCGAATTCCAGTGTGGCTTGAATTATTCTAATTCAACTCCAAATTCTTGTAAAGCCGTCGTGTAACGACGGGGTTTCTACCCAAAATTTTCGATGAATTTCTGAACTCTTGAAAGGATAATTTATACTGATTACTGATAACAGATGACTGATAGGTAAAAAGTGTCCTACGCTATCGATTTCGGTACCAGTAACACCGTTATTACCCGTTGGAATGCAGCAACAGAAAAACCCGAAACCGTTAAACTATCGGGACTGTCTCAACAACTGGGGGATAATCCGCCTCTGATTCCTAGTTTGGTGTATGTAGAAGATGCCAATCGCGGTAAAGTTATTGCCGGACAGACAGTACGTGATCGCGCTTTGGATCTCGTCAACGATCCTCGTTTTTTCCGCAGCTTTAAACGGGGAATTGGCGCACAAATCCAGGGATTTCTACCAGAATTAGACGAAAAAATTGTCACCTTTGAAAAAGTTGGAGAGTGGTTTTTAACGACATTAATTAACCAACTCAAAGTCGAAACCTCTCAAACTCCTGATTCTCTCGTCCTAACTGTTCCTGTTGATAGCTTTGAAACCTATCGCAGTTGGTTGAGTCAAGTCTGTCAATCTTGGGCGATCGAGCAGATTAGAATTCTAGATGAACCGACGGCCGCGGCCTTGGGATATGGAACGACAGAGGAAAATTTGCTCTTAGTCGTCGATTTTGGGGGCGGAACAATCGATTTATCCCTCGTTCAGTTAGATTTGAGTAACAAACAAAAAACACAGGGATATATTCTTAAATGGGGCGAAAAATTCTTCGGAAATAGTACGGGACAAAAAGTCAAACTTGCTCGCGTTTTAGCGAAAGCAGGCACTAATTTAGGCGGTTGTGATCTCGATTATTGGTTAGTCGATTATTTTGCCCAAACACAAGGATTACAAAAGACTGCATTAACAACTCGTTTAGCAGAAAGATTAAAAATTAAACTGTCTTCTGCAACTCAGGCAACAGAAGTTTATTTTAATGATGAAACCTTCGAGAGTTACGAACTCAACTTGGATCGCGATCGCTTTGAAAATATTCTCAAGCAACAGCAATTTTTTGAACAATTAGATGAATTAATGACCCAAGTCTTGCAGCAAGCGAGACGCAACGGGATTGAAGCAACCGATATCGATGCGGTTTTATTAGTGGGAGGAAGCATACAAATTCCTGCCGTACAAAACTGGGTCAAACAATACTTCGATCGAAGCAAAATTCGTTGCGATCGCCCCTTTGAAGCGATTGCCTTGGGTGCATTACAATTAGCTCAAGGATTTGAATTAAAAGACTTTCTCTATCACAGTTACGGAATTCGCTATTGGAATCGACGCAAAGGCACTCATAGCTGGCATCCCATTATTAGGGCAGGACAACCTTATCCCATGAACAATCCCGTTGAATTAACCCTGGGTGCCTCTGTTGAAAATCAACCCAGCATTGAATTAATTATCGGAGAATTAGGGGTAGAAACGGGAGGAACGGAAGTGTATTTTGAAGGCGATCGCTTGGTAACTCGTTCCCTTGGCAGTGATGAAACAACTGTTCGACCTCTTAACGATAAAAATGGGGCGAGAACTATTGCCCAATTAAATCCTCTCGGCAATCCGGGGAGCGATCGCCTTAAACTACAATTTTGGGTAGACCAACAGCGTTTCTTGCGAATTTCTGTCGATGATTTACTCACACAAGAAACCCTACTCAGAAGTCAAATTGTGGCACAGTTGAGTTAGGATAAATTTTGCTCATGAAACTTATTTCTCTAGCTGATCTTCCTGAACAAACGGTTTCTCACAATCGAGCTATTAAGAAAAAAGTCATGCTCAATTCAGGGGATTTGCCTCATTTGACGAATTTTTCCCAAGCAACTTTTGCCCCAGGTCAAGTCGCGGGAGCGCACTTTCATCAAGATATGTGTGAGGTTTTTTTTGTGGAAGCTGGAGAAGGAATTATTCGGATTAACGGTCAAGATTACCCTTTAAAAAAAGGAAGTTGCGTAGCAGTAGAACCTGGCGAAGTTCACGAAATTGTTAATAACAATTCGACGGATTTAGTTCTCACTTATTTTGGGTTGCGAGTCGATTATTCAGCTATTTAAGAAAAAAGTAGATTAGTAGGGAGATTCGCTCGTCGAGACGTGAGGTACTCCGTACCCGCTTCGCGAACACACTACAATTACACATTTGGGATGATCCCCATACCAAGTTGCGCTCAAACAGATAACTTTCTTAGCGCTCTCTCTGCGCCTCTGCGTCTCTGCGTGAAATTTAAATTCAACTGAGTATCGCTACGACACAAATAATAGACTTTTGCAAGAGGTCTATTTTCATAAGTAGTTACACAAAATAAATTACCTAGTTGAGAGAGGGAATAGGGAACAGGGAACAGGGAACAGGAACGCGGAGGATGTGTAATTAATTTTGTTTAGGCACTTAACAGGTTTATTAAACGAAATGGGGATAAATATCCCTTTCAAATAATGCCTGAATCGTCGAATCTGCCTTTTGAACTAACGCTTCATAGTCTTGTTTAATGGGAATACAATAACTTGCTGTACGCTGAGCAATTTTAGGAAGCCAAGTGGTATGGATAGTATAACCAACTTTGAAGAGAGAATGAGTTAGCTTGCAGATGGGGCCGCTTTTGAGATCGTCAGCTTTAAAAATCCAAATTTCATCTTGACTATTGCTTTCTGGCGTGAGAACGCTACAGAAAATGTATCCATCTGTTGAATCTCCCGTACCATTTTTGCGCGGTACAAACTGAGGGGAAGTCATCATGTAACCGACAGGAAATTCATAAATATCGGCAAAATTCATCGATTCTGTATTGACACGAAATAGGTAAACAGGTTTTGCTTCTGCGTTGGGAAGATTTTGCATGACTTCCTGGGAAAGGATTCGGTGTTTATAGTTTTTGTAGAGATCGAAAATAAATTTTGGCATCAACTCTTCCCAAAATCCCCAGGAATGCCAATAAATGTTTTCAATCTTGCGAGGAAGTTTTCCTGAAGAGAGTCTTTCCCGATAAGTGTATAGTCCTACTCCAAAGGTAACTTTGTCATTGTGAATGACTTTGGAATCAGTGATCGCGCCCGTTTCTCCATTGATCTTGTATCGCCCGATCCGATTGACATCCATCTGTCCGATCGCAAGCATTCCATCCAAGCGAGAGGGAAGCGATCGCCCTGGTTGATATGCTGACTCATCGTAACCGCGCACGACTTCTGACACATCTGTGGCACAGTTATGAGCGATGTGCAGGGTAATATTGCCGTCTGGATTGTCGTAATCTGTTAAAAAGTGGATGCTTTCGAGGGGCAGAACTACTTTTTTCGCTACCACCGTTACTTCAGTATCGCATTGGGCAGGACGTTGACCGTTAACGAGATCGCGGCGGCGCACGATATAGATATTGCTATCGGGCAATTGAGGGCGGGTTAGCAGTACTCTTAAGGGTTTTTCTAACTGTTCGCTATCGGGTAAGGGATTATTGAGAATTTGCTCGACTCCTACTTTAAAAGCAGTGTCGATGAGGACGAGATAGTCCTCTGTCACACCAATCTGATGGACGCTTTGTTCGAGTTTGACAGGGGAACCATCGGGAAGTATCAGTCTCCATCGTTCGAGATCGCCTTGACCATCCCACCGCAGCAAATAGACGAAATTGGGCACGTCAATTCCTGTTACGCTTTCAAATCCTTTCTCAAACAAATTAAAAAGAGCTTCAAAAACTTGGCGAGTTTCTTGGAATAAGGGTTGCCAGAAATCTTGACCGACCAATCTAGCAATCGAACCGAAAACTTGCTCCAAGTCATCGGGTAACTCGTTGAATCTGTCAAAAAATGGGACGGTATCCAATAAGTTGACGACCGATCTACCATAGTTAACAGTAAACATTTCTCCCGTATAGCCATCAAAAGTCGGATGCGCCGTACTGAGGTGAGTGGGAAAGGGTTGCTTGATTGGGACTGCACTGCGCCATTCTTGATTCGCTCCCACGGGCGTGATGACTTTTAGCGATTCAGTATCGATTTCGTAAGGACGACCAGCATCATAGGTAACGAGGAGTCGTTCTTCATTGGGAAATGGCATCGGTAAAAATGCTGTATTGAGGCAATCTCGCAATCCGAGAAGGAGAGAATAGCGCATTAAACCCCAATTGTGAAAGCGATATCTCGATTGAGTCGGTTGTTCTTGCTGAAGTGCTAGATCGGCATAAAAGCAAGGGGTTCGAGCAATTTCTGTCTTTAACCAAACTTCTCCTTCTTGGTCGAGATCGAGTCGGTAAATCATGCCATCGCCGTTAAAAATGGCTAGACCTTCACCGTAGTTACAATTTTCAAATCCTACGGGGCATACAATAAAAACGTGACCTTGCAAGTCAAGAGGAATTTTTTCTTATTTCTTTTGTTGTGTATTGTTTGGTGTTGGTTATTTTTGTATTTATTG
>CAYTUO010000228.1:0-7326 GCA_964441015.1 uncultured Pleurocapsa sp. | reverse complement strand
CAAACTTGATAGGTGCTGTGACGATATAATTAATTTCTTCAAGCACCTCTCGCTTCAAGCCTTCTTCTGGGGTTTCTCCCGACTCCAAATGACCGCCAAATAGTCCCCAATGTCCGGGATAGCGTATGCCGGGTTTATCGTCTCGCAGTTGCATTAAAAATTTGCCCTCTTGGTGGAGAATGGCTAGGGCTACCTCAACGGGTTGCTGATTCATCTTATTTGTGGGGCAAGAAAAGATCGTCGCTAGTTGGTTGCGAGTGGCGTTCTAGTTGTTCCAGTTCTACGATATATAACTCTTGCAGCTTCTGAGAGCCAATTGCCATAGACTGATATTGCACTTCTCCTTGGATGGCGATTTCCTCTCCTGGGGAGGGTAGTGCTTTGTTGGTGATGACCCAAACAGTACCCGTCTCATCTTGGAGTTGGTAAGCCCCACTGCCCAAAAAAGGAGCGCGATCGCTGACTTTTCCTTTAAGATAGACAGCGTTAGCTTGTCCGTGTTGTTGTTGTAGGTTCCTAATTGGCGTTACAGAAGGATTGGAGAGAGCAACTTTTAAATTCCCCAAAGGACTGCAACCTATTAGCCCGATGCCTAATAACAGGGGAAACAAATTGCGTTGCCAGAGGCTAAGCTTTTGAAATCTCATCGCTGCCAAATTTGAGTGACATCTTGGAACATATTAACGAATAAGATAGATATGAAGGCTGATAGTTCCCATCCCTTGTTCAAAATTCAGCATTGAGAATTCATCATTTGCGATCGATGCCTGCTCAAACAGCCCAAATTCTCGACGGTAAAACTTTAGCGCAAAAAATTCAGTCCCAACTGAAAGAACGCATCCAAACCCTGAAACCCAAAATAGGACGACCCCCCGGCCTAGCCGTATTAATGGTCGGCGATCATCCTGCCAGTACTGTTTACGTTCGCAACAAAGAACGCGCCTGCGAAAAAGTAGGAATCGCTTCATTCGGTCGTCATTTTCCCAGCCAAACTTCTCAAGAAGAACTCAAGCAAGCGATCGAAGCACTCAATCAAGACTCGCGAGTCGATGGCATTCTCGTCCAATTACCGCTACCCGACCATCTAGATGCAGTTGCGCTATTACATACCATTCATCCCGACAAAGATGCGGACGGACTGCACCCAACCAATTTAGGCAGACTGGTGCGGGGAGAAATGGGTTTGCGTAGCTGTACCCCTGCTGGCGTGATGCGTCTTTTGCAAGAATACAAGATTGAGTTGCAAGGCAAACAAGCCGTTGTTCTAGGCAGAAGTATTTTGGTGGGCAAACCTTTGGCATTAATGCTATTAGAAGAGAATGCAACGGTGACAATTGCCCATTCTCGCACTCAAAATTTAGCTAGCTTTACCCGTCAAGCCGATATTCTCGTAGCTGCCGTCGGACGACCCGAATTTGTTACCGCCGAGATGGTCAAACCTGGGGCAGTTGTCGTCGATGTCGGGATCAATCGCGTCGATGAAGCCAGTGGAAGTTCTCGTTTAGTAGGAGATGTAGATTATGAGGCGGTTGCCCAAGTTGCTCAATTTATTACTCCTGTTCCTGGCGGTGTCGGCCCGATGACGGTGGCGATGTTATTGCAAAATACGGTATCCAGCTACCTGGAATCGTGCAGTTGAGAGCCAGCCCTTGAAACGGCTGAGTGAAAACCAGATAGGGATTTTAATCCCTGGTATCCTACGAATTTTGTAGGATATAGTCACCCCGATAAATCGGGGGACTTCTTGCAACATTTAGTTAAGCGGACTCGATCTGGGGCCCTACTTCAGCACGCCTGCTGGAATTCCCAAAATATCTTCAATCTTGGGCATTTCTTCGAGGGGAATCACGCGACCTTCATCTTCAAACCCTGTGATTTGATCAAAATTGAGATAGCGATATAAATCGCCTGCAAACGGATTAATTTTCTTCGCCACAATCTCCATGTATTCATCAACCGTGGGAATGCGTCCCAAGAGGGCACAAACGGCAGCTAATTCCGCAGAACCGAGATAGACTCGCGCATCTTTGCCCATACGGTTGTTGAAGTTGCGGGTAGAAGTAGAAAACACCGTTGCACCATCCTCAACTCGCGCTTGGTTGCCCATACACAGAGAACATCCCGGCATTTCCGTCCGCGCCCCAGCAGCACCAAAAATGCCATAAACACCTTCTTCTTTGAGTTGGTGTTCATCCATGCGAGTCGGCGGACAAATCCAGAGGCGAACTTTTACATGACCTGCGCCTTCCAATACCTTAGCCGCAGCGCGATAGTGACCGATATTGGTCATGCAAGAACCGATGAACACTTCATCAATTTTATCTCCCGCACATTCAGACATCAATTTGACATTATCGGGGTCATTTGGTGCGGCAACAATCGGTTCTTTAATTTCGCTCAAATTGACTTCGATAGTATCGACATATTCCGCATCGGCATCCGCTTCCATGAGGACGGGATTGGCTAACCATTGCTCCATTTTGGCGACGCGGCGCATGATAGTGCGAGCATCTTGATATCCTCGTGCCACCATATTTTTCAGTAAGGCAATGTTAGACCGGAGATATTCCGAAACTGTCTCGACACCGAGTTGAATCGTACAACCTGCACAAGACCGTTCTGCGGTAGCATCGGTGAGTTCAAATGCCTGTTCGACTTTCAAATCGGGTAGCCCTTCCATCTCCATAACGCGCCCATTGAAGACATTTTTCTTGTTCTCTTTGGAAACGGTTAGCTTGCCTTGTTGCATGGCGACGTAGGGAATGGCATTGACGATATCTCGCAGGGTTACCCCTGGTTGCAATTCTCCTGTAAAGCGCACTAACACCGATTCCGGCATATCCAGAGGCATAACCCCCAAAGCAGCAGCAAATGCAACTAAACCAGAACCAGCAGGGAAGGAAATCCCTAAAGGAAAACGAGTATGCGAGTCGCCACCCGTGCCGACGGTATCGGGTAATAACATCCGGTTTAACCAGGAGTGAATAATTCCATCGCCGGGACGCAAAGCAACACCGCCACGAGTGGCGAAGAAATCGGGCAATTCTTTGTGCGTGTTGATATCGACGGGTTTGGGATAGGCGGCCGTGTGACAGAAACTCTGCATGGTCAAGTCGGCACTAAACCCAAGACAAGCGAGTTCTTTCAATTCATCTCGTGTCATGGGCCCTGTCGTATCTTGCGACCCTACGGTGGTCATAATGGGTTCGCAGGAAGTTCCCGGACGCACTCCGGGTAAACCGCAAGCTTTCCCGACCATTTTTTGTGCCAGGGTGAAACCTTTGCCTGTATCTGCTGGCATTTTGGGACGAACGAATAAAGGACTGGGTTCTCGTCCTAGCGCATGGCAGGTTTTATCGGTTAAGCTACGTCCGATGAGTAGGGGAATGCGTCCTCCTGCGCGAACTTCATCGAGAATGGTATCGGGTTTGAGGGGAAAGGTAGAGATAACGTCTCCTGCTTCGTTAGTAATCTCTCCTGTGTAGGGATGGATGGCAATCACGTCCCCCGTATTCATCTGGGTCACGTCGCATTCGATAGGTAATGCACCGGAATCTTCTGCGGTATTGAAGAAAATCGGCGCAATTTTCCCGCCCAAAATATACCCGCCTGACCGCTTGTTGGGAACGAACGGAATATCTTGACCGATGTGCCACAGGACGGAGTTAATGGCAGATTTACGCGAGGAACCCGTACCAACGACATCGCCGACATAGGCAACGGGATGACCTTTTTTCTTCAGTTCGGCAATGGTATCCAATGCCCCAGGCATCCGCGTTTCTAACATGACCGTAGCGTGGAGGGGAATATCGGGGCGAGTGGTGGCGTGGGGGGCAGGGGATAGGTCGTCGGTGTTGGTTTCTCCTGGTACTTTGAAGACCGTTACGGTAATGGTTTCTGGTAACTTAGGACGGGCAATAAACCATTCTCCGTTTGCCCAAGAGTCGATAACTTGTTTGGCGTAGGGATTTGTTTCGGATAGTTCCAAAACTTCGTTAAAGGCATCAAATACTAGGAGGGTTTTACTGAGGGCCGTTGACGCAGCAGAGGCAATCGTAGTGTCTCTCAATTTGAGTAAGTCAATGAGCGAGTGTACGTTGTAACCGCCTATCATCGTTCCTAAGAGACTTACTGCACCTTGGGGAGAAATAAGAGGAGAGGTAATTTCACCTTTGGCAATGGCAGTTAAAAATCCTGCTTTTACATATGCTGCTTCGTCTACGCCGGGGGGAACTCGATCGCGCAGCAGCATTAATAGTTCTTCTTTTTCTTCCTCAGTCGGATTTTTTAGCAGTTCGCACAGTTCGGATGTTTGTTGTGCGTTTAGGGGCAAGGGAGGGATGCCTAATGCCGCTCTTTGGGCGACGTGCTGGCGATAAGCTTCTAACATGAGCGATTCTCCTCAATGTGCGATCGGGTTGTTTTTTATAATGATTGGAAGGATTAGAACCTAGTATTTGTATTCAGTTTACTGAGTTTAGCTGCTAGGTTTTCAAGGCATTTAAGGGATTTGTGTTAGCAGAACTTGACAGAAGCTAGTCATTAATATCGGATTCTCGCGATCGCCACTGCCATAATAGCTTCCTCTTTTATTGTAAATGTCTTACTTATGCGATCGCACCCCAAAAATTAGCCAGTTTTTAACTCAAACTGCTAAAAATCTTTGAATCACATCTTGACTTAGTTCGCTGGTAGAACCAGAAGCAACGATACCCCCCTTTTGCATAGCATAATATTTATCTGCTTGGCGAACAAAATGTAAATGCTGTTCTACTAATAAAACAGAGATCCCCGTTGCTTCAATAATTCGACGGATAGCCGCTTCAATTTCTAGAATAATAGAAGGCTGAATTCCTTCAGTAGGTTCATCTAATAAAAGCAATTGCGGTTTGCCCATCAAAGCACGTGCTATAGCCAACTGTTGTTGTTGTCCGCCACTTAAATCCCCTCCCATACGAGACAACATTGTTTTTAAAACTGGAAACAATTGAAAAATTTCTTCTGGAATTTCTTCATTTCCTTTTCTTCCGTCAGGACGTGCTTCTAAACCCAATAATAAATTTTCTTTTACAGTAATACGGGGAATAATTTCTCTTCCTTGAGGAACATAACCAATTCCTCTTCTGGCACGGCGATCTGTTGAAATTTTCGCGAGCGATTGTCCTGCATAGGCAATTTCTCCCGTGCGAGGTTTTAGCAATCCCATAATCGTTTTGAGCAGCGTTGTTTTTCCTACACCATTGCGTCCAATCAGACAAACCATCTGTCCTTTGGATACGCTTAAATCTACATCGCGAAGAATATGACTTTCGCCGTAATAAACATTCAAATTAGCAATTTGCAACATTAGCTCGTTCATTGATTCTTCTTAATTTATTCCTTAATTCTCTTCCTGTTGCCCCAAATATACCTCAATTACGCGAGAATCGTGTTGCACTTCATCCATGCTACCTTCGCACAAGACAGAACCTTGATGAAGCACAGTAACTTGACGAGCAATTTGTCTAACAAATTCCATATCGTGTTCGATAACAATAATCGAATGACTTTCTGCTAATGCTAATAGTAAATTTCCCACATTTTCAGTTTCTTCATCGGTCAGACCAGCTACAGGTTCATCTACTAACAATAAATCGGGCGACTGAGCAACAAGCATCCCAATTTCTAACCGTTGCTTTTCCCCATGAGAAAGCAATGTAGCTTTTAAATCGGCTTGAGCAGCTAAACCAATTGTTTCTAGTAAACTTGCTACATTTCGGCTTTCTGATGAAGAGGGGCGGCTCAATAAAGTTGAAAAAACATTTTTATTGCGATTGCAAACTAAATCTAAATTTTCTCGAACGGTTAAATTGAGATAAACTCTTGGAGTCTGAAACTTTCGACCAACTCCTAAGCGAGCAATTTTGTGTTCTGGGATGCGCTGTAAATTGCGTCCTTGAAAAAGAACTTTGCCTTCTGTTGGTTGGACTTTTCCTGTAATGACATCGAGAAAAGTTGTTTTCCCCGCCCCATTAGGGCCAATAATCACTCGCAACTCTCCAGTATTCATACTGAAGTTTAATTGATTGAGTGCCTTAAAACCATCAAAACTAACGGTTAAGTTTTCGATTTCTAGGATTTTACTACTCATTAGACTTATGCAAGCAATCTACTCAAGGTAGGTCGGTACTGCCCATTAGGTAGAGATCGCACTCGCGAGCAGCCCCACGGCCTTCGTTGAATGCCCAAACGACAAGGCTTTGACCTCTGCGACAATCTCCAGCCGCAAAAACCCCCGGAATGCTGGTGGTATATTTTCCGTAGTCAGCTTTCACATTACTACGCGCGTCGCGCTCTAAGCCAAGGGCATCGAGTAACGGTTGTTCGGGGCCGAGAAATCCCATTGCCAGCAGCACAAGTTGCGCGGGGATAACTTTTTCTGTACCAGGGACGGGATTGGGAATAAACTGACCTTTCTCGTTTCTCTCCCACTGCACCTGAACGGTATGGACAGCTTTGACGTGCCCGTTTTCATCGCCCTCGAACTTTGTTGCAGTAGTGACATAGACGCGGGGATCGTCGCCAAACACCGCAGCCGCTTCCTCCTGTCCGTAGTCCATGCGATAGATCTTGGGCCATTCGGGCCAGGGGTTGTCAGGGGCGCGGCTCAAGGGCGGTTTGGGTAAAATTTCGAGTTGCACGAGAGCTTGGCAACCGTGACGCATTGAAGTACCTACGCAATCTGTCCCCGTGTCGCCGCCGCCGATAATGACGACATCTTTTCCTGCGGCAGAGATATAGTTGCTATTCTTGTCCAGAATTGCCTTCATGTTAGCCGTGAGAAATTCCATCGCAAAGTGAATGCCCTTTAACTGCCGCCCCTCAATGGGAAGGTCACGCGGTTTGGTAGCGCCAGTGCAGAGGATGACGGCATCGAATTCTTTGAGCAGGGTTTCGGCGGGTAAGTCTTTGCCGACTTCGGTATGGCAAACAAACTTTACGCCTTCATCTTCGAGGACTTTGAGGCGGCGCAGGACGACCTCTTCCTTGTCGAGTTTCATGTTGGGAATGCCATACATGAGCAGACCACCAGGGCGATCTTCGCGTTCAAATACCGTTACCCAATGACCCGCTTTGTTGAGTTGCGCGGCGGCACAAAGCCCTGCTGGGCCAGAACCCACGATCGCGACTTTTTTACCCGTGCGCTTGGTTGGCAGTTCGGGGGTTATCCAGCCTTCATCCCAGCCTTTTTCGGCAATGGAATACTCGATATTTTTGATGGTGACAGGGGGATTGTTGATGCCGAGTACGCAAGAACCTTCGCAGGGCGCGGGACAGACTCTACCC
>CAYTUO010000227.1:0-7328 GCA_964441015.1 uncultured Pleurocapsa sp. | reverse complement strand
GTGTATTTTGAGAGAAGAGGTTATTCCTACTATCGATTAGACACATCTTTAACTTCGCTTACTTGCATCCCTGCGCTCACTGGGTCAAATCCTTCAGGAAAGATTGTTTGCGCGTTGTATTTGGCTCTATCTAGGCTAGCTCCTTTTAAGCTAGCTTCCTTTAAGTTAGCTCCGATTAAATAAGCTTCTCTTACGTCAGCCATCCACAAATCGCATTGAACCAAATTAGCTTCTTTCAAGTAAGCTTTACTTAAATTAGCTAAACACAGTTTTGCTCTCCATAGATAGGCTCCTTTCAGATTCGCTCCACTCAGGTTGGATTCTTCGAGGTTGGCCTGACCAAGATCGACTTTCCACATTTCAGCCCCACTCAAGTTCGCCTCTCTTAGATTAGCTTGATTCAAATTGGCTCTGTAGAGACAGGCACCTGTTAGGTTTGCTCTATAAAGATTGGCACCTCCTAAATTGGCTTCCTCTAGATCTACATCTACTAAACAGATTCCTCTTAAATCGGCTGCGTGCAGGTCAACTCTCTTAAAATCTCTATACCCTGCTTCGTATCTTCTCAGCAGTTCCTTAACCTTCATCTTTAAGAAATTTACAAATGAGATTCTCTTTCATGAGCTTACTTGTCACGACATCTTTCTTACTTGGATGAGAGAGGGGAGAGCGGAAGGATTTTTCCCTCTCTTTTCCCTTTCTCTTGTCCCAACTAGGTCGAAGATCATTCAATCTGTCTCGCTAATTCTTATGTCTCGCCCAGCTAGTTCCTTGCCAAAGGATAATAAATAAAACTCCAGAAATCAAGGCTCCTAAATTCCATTTCACAGATCTTTTTAGTAAGGCTAAACGTTGATTTTTTTGAGTTGCTGCTGCTTGAGATTTTATAGTTGTCTCAGCTTTGCCCATAAATTCGGAAAATTGCTTTTTTACCTGTTCTAACTGTTCGGTATTTTGGATATCTGGGGAGAGACCTTGATCGTTGATTCGACTCAGAAGGCTTTCCATCTTTTCTTCCGTTGTTGCTTGTTCTAATTGATTCTTAACTTGTTTAATCTCAGTCATCTGCCGATCAACTTGGGCCGAAATTTGTTGATTGCTTTGCCGATCAATCCGTACAGTATTAAAAATCCCTAAAGGAATAAGTAATAATAGCACTATGGCAAACAATAAAACTAGCCAAGATAAGATTTTCAAGAAAGGAAGTTCCCATTTGGCTCGCAGATTTAGCTCTCCATAAAACACTAGAACTAAACCGACTAAGGGTAAAGCAATCTGTTCGATCGCCGCTCCCATTGTTTGCAATTCCCAGAGTGGGTCGGTAAAACGAGGCGGAACCAATATTTCAATTAGATCAAGCAAAAAAAATACTAATAAGCCATATCCTATCCAGCGCAAAAGCGTAGTAGAGCGTGCTAGGCGATCGCTAAACTGCCAGAGAGCTTCTACTTTTTTTTGAAAAAAATTATCGTTTTCTAGTCGATCCATGAGCTTAAGAATTGTTTAAACAAAAGTGTACTAATAACTGTATTTCAACGTTTGGGAAAACGGGGATGCCACCACTGATACCAGGATAGCCATACCTTTTCGAGAACTTGATAGTCAGCCTCAAAAGAAGCATTTTTTACAGGGATAGACAAATGCGTCCAGAGACAGCGATGATCTCTGAGGGATTCTTGACCGAGTAATACAGGCAGTAGGCGAGCGAATTGTAGGTCATAGGTATAGCGGTTATGTATAAACTGTGCGTAGGTGATAGCGCTAGGCCCGCGAGGGTTAATGCAAGCTCTCAAATATACCCGCTCTTTCTCAATTGAAAGGCTGTAGAAGCCAGTTTCTTTCTGATGGCGTATAATTGCCCCAGGTTCATCAGGGGTCGAGAGGCTGGGATCGTACTGGCGGAATCGCTTTTCATTCGGATGGGGATGATTCACGTAACTCATCTCGACTTCCAAGGCTAAGTCATTGTGTCCATATTCGTAGCGCCTTCCTTGAAAAAGATATTTTCCCCACGGTTCTGTAAAAGAATGACTTGTCTTTGCCTGCCATCCGGGTAATGGTACTTCTGAAGGAAAAACAAAAGGCTTCACTGTCTTAGCCTTGTTTTTAACTGGAATCAGAATTGACTTTCCCCAAAAAACAATGCCAAAAAAGGTGAGAATCAATATCGGAGTGCGAAGTTGCTTCCAGACACTCATAATTTTTAGAGCTTTATATTTTCTTGGGTTTCTGATTCTTCTTGTGCTTCCGAATTCTCTTGTCGCAGCAGAAAGTAGCAGAACAACCCAAACAGTCCTACAGAAATCATCGAAAAGATGAGAGAGCCATCTCCTACGTGCCAGTATTTGAGAGCTTCCTGATTTTGATCGTTAGCGAGAATTGCCATCAGAGCAATCCGAAATCCATTGACAAAAAAGGCGATAAAGACGGCTACTATAGGCACGAGAATTTTTTTCTTTAGTCCGTCTAAAGGAAACATCACTAAAAACAGTACTGCCAATCCCAATAGGTAGAATATCCCTTCAAAGCCAGAGCAGCCCATATTAACGTTTACTCCTCCTTTTGGAAGCATGACATCAAATTTTTGGCGACGGACTTCAAATCCGGTATACCACAGAATAAAGGTGGCAAGTTGAGCCGACAAAACAGAGATATCAATAATAGGCCAGATTAAAACTTTGGGAACGCCGAGAAAAAATAGTACGATCAGTTCTCGCCAGTATTGCTTTAATCCTGCAAAACCAGAAGCCAGCAAACCTAGCCCCAAGGCTGACACGAACGGCGAAACTCCCAGAAAGTTAGAAGTAGGGCGAGAAACACTTTTGAGCATTATCGCAGTAACGATCGCTATGCCTAAAAAGCTCGCAAAAACACCGCTTTCTAACTTTAAGTCGTGGCGTTTTTTCCAGACAAGGGAAGATACAGCCAACCAAAAAAGGAGACTGCTAGCCAATAGGCTAACATTTCCGCCGCGATGGGTTAGAGTTAGATGAATGGCAATTAAGTTCGCTCCAATGGCTAATAGCCAAAATTGAGGAGCTTTTAGGGTTCTGACCAAGGAAAAGCGAGTTGTTTTCATGTCGGTGTGGCGATTGCTCTATTGTCCTCCTCTAGCTCATGCGTTGCTATGATTTTCGGCTGATTGCTACAGAACTTACGCAGAACCCTGATTTTAAAGATATGAGTAGTTTTACTTTCCTTATAACAACCTCATTATTGACACTCCTACGACTTCGCTGCGCTTTCGTCGTAGGATTCTTGCATCTAGCTCAGTCAAAAAGAGATAGTTGAATATACTCTGTTTTGCCTGTATTCATCAAGTTCGGGGCTGTGCCAAGCAGCCCATGATTTAAGTCGTCTAATTCCACTACAGAACTAGATTTCTTTAGACTCAAATCACATGAGAAACCATCCCATTGAGCTAGGTTTTTACTAGCATTTAGATCAGCATTATGGTAGTGTCCATTAGGACAATTAAAGTGATGCTTTTTCCGATCACCAAGAACACCACAAGTGCAACAAGATTTAGAAGTATAAGGAGCAGGTCTTTTTATTAGTTTTAATCCCTTGAGAGCCAATTTATAATCAAGTTTTTGCTCCAAAGAATAATAAGACCAACTATGTCTAGATTGACCAGAATCAGAACGAGATTTTTTACTCTGTTTCATTGTTTTTCGACAGCCTTCCAAATCTTCTATGACCACATCGGCATTTTGATATTCAGCAAACCGGACAATACGGCGACTAACAGTATGGTTGATTGAATCCATCCAACGCCGTTCTTTTTTGTCCCACTTCTTTAATGCCCTAAACTTTTTAGCTTGTTGAAGTTGCTTTCTTCGTTTTTGGAAATAACGACGACGGTGCATCACTTCACGACCCCTAAAAAATCTACCAAAGCCTTTTTTAGATGCTATGACAGCTAGGTTATTTTGCCCTCTATCACAACCAATTCTTGTCTCCGATGTTATTTCTGGAACATCCTCAATAACTGACAGATAGACGTACCATTTATTCCGATGTTTTATTAACTTAAAAGATCCTCCTTTTATAATTCCTTCTAGTAACCAATCTAAGACTGGTTGCCAATGAGAAGAAGCTACACTAATAGGAACTCGTTTTTCACCTTTGGTAGTAGGAAAAATAATTGAATAAGTGTCGCCTTTTTTAGTTAATTTCCAGTTTTGATTGTTAACTTCGATAGGCAGAGTCTTATATTTCTTCGTTTTTCTACCAGTCGGTGATGTGGTATGTCGAATGGTTTGATTAACAAGGGCAGATTTTAACTCAGACACTATTTTTGCTGTCGTTATTTTACGCCGTTCTTTAATCGGCAAAGACAACAACTCATTAGCAATTCGTGTGTTCTCAGCCGTCATATCCTCAAATAACTGAGCTTTACAACGGTTGAGATTTACAAATTTAAGCTTAATAGTGCGAGTTATTGTAACCATGTTAACTATGTTAACATACTGTTGATATATTTTGTGTATCGACAATGACAGAGAACCAATACAGAAGAAAAAACACTTCAGTTAGTTTGATTAACTATCATTTTGTCTTTTGCCCTAAAAGACGGAAAAAGGTTTTGGTTAATGAAGTCGGAAGACGACTAGAGGAAATTATCTATCAAAAAGCTCTCATAGCTAGTATGTAAGAGTTGTGTGATTTCTACTCCTACAATTTTTATTCTCTTCACTTATGTTTTTAGCTTTTCTTTTTTCTTCTTTTTGTCATATTCTCGCTTAAACAAGCCACCAAATCCTAAAGCCATCCCCGTACCCAGGAGGGTGATTGGTTCGGGAACAGGTTCAAGATCGGGATTAGTTCCAAACCAGTCACTATAACCCCCACTACCCCCAATACTTTGGACGTGCATGGCAATTGCTAAATCGCCTTGCTGGAAACCCTGTTGGAGAGAACTCAATGTTGCGCCATTGATTAGCTTGAAGGTAATGCCTAAAGACTCGCCTACATCCACGCCGTTTTTGTTAAACCCGGATGGAGAGTCAGCATCCGCGTCAAATGCAGATGTCCATGTAATTCCACCTTGAGGATTACCAGGCGAAGCTCCTTCAGAAAAGTCTACATTGGTGTTGCCGCCAGTTCCTTGGTCTTTATCGATTAGGGTAACGTATTGCAGGAGATTAGAGAACAGACTACCTTTTCCAAAATAGACGGCAGTAATCGAAGCTGGCGCTACAGAACCACTATTGGTAAAGGTAAATTGAACATTACCGCTTCCTTGGTCTACAACGTCGATGTTAAACTGGGGAGCAACGTTTGTTGCGCCATTGTTAGAAACGTTGAATAAACCGAGATTAAACGCTTCTGCTGGTCTTGTACCTACAGCGAGTATGGTACTTGTTGCTGCTATTAGAAGAGCAGGGACAAATTGATTTTCCCTCATTTCCATCAAACCTCTTCACTTACTATTTACTAGTATTAAACAGAGTATCTTAAAAGTTATCAGAAAATCTTAGGCGGGTTAAGATTTTACCAAATCTTTAAAGATATTAGAGCTAAAAATGTCTTGAATCTAATTTGCATTAAAAGCTTAATTTTGCTCTTTGAGTGACAATTAATTTTAATGCAGAGCTTTTTGCTTAAATAGTTGATTCAAGAAAGATTTTAGCTTTTCTTTTGAATTTAATAGTCAATTCATAAAAACTCATCGCTTAAAATTCATATTTTTACAATTAAATTTATTAAAGTTGTCTAGCTACGGTCTGTTTCTAGATATTGACCAATTGTACTCTTAGGAAAATAGCTCAAACACGCTCTAGGGGTTGACTAGATTTGATAAAGCGACTCGATAGAGGCTCTTGAATATTATTAGCGACAACTCCTAAAATTGGAGTGCCAGATATTCTCAATTCATCTAGTGTTTGCTCTAGCGAAGACCGTTTTAGCTTTCCTAATGCTGTTACTAACAGAAGGCCATCTGTATGGTTAGCTAGTAGATGGGTATCTGCAACTCCCAACAGAGGAGGTGCTTTGTAGATTACCAAATCGAAAGCAGCATGAAATCTTTCCATCAAATAGCACATTTTCTTGGAGGCAAGGAGCCTCGTCGGATCTAGCGGGAGCGAACCAGAAGTCAAAACGAATAGATTATCCTCTAGGGGCGATCGCTGAATGGCCCTGTTAACATCCAAAGTTTCTTCAACTAGAAGATTTGTCAAACCCTGTTCGTTTGTTAACTTCAATCGTTCGTGCAAAGTGGGCTGACGCAAGTCAGTATCAACTAACAACACCCTCTGACCAATGGTTGCTGCTGCCTGTGCCAGATAGATAGCAATGGTAGATCTACCCTCCGCAGGTGCAGACGAACTGACAACAACAGAATGGATTGGAGAATCGGCACTGAAAAGATAAATGTTAGTGTAGAGAGAGCGAAAAGCTTCAAAAAAAGTAGATAGAAAGTATCCTTGAGGCAGATTGTATTCGCTACCAAGTCTCACATCAAGACCTGCTTGTTGCGTTAAAGTAGATGCTGTTACTGTGCGATTAAATTTTGCTAGTTCTTTTTCATAAGGAATTATCCCTAAGATTGGCAGTTTGGTAGCATCTTTAACTTCCCGCGAAGTATAGAGAACATTACTTAGCTTGTCTAAGGTTAAAGCCGATCCCAAACCTAAGAGCAAACCTAACATTGCTCCTAAAATCAAGTTTCTCTTAAAACTGGCAGCCGTTGGTTGAGGCGGTTTTGGAGGTGTTAATAACCGCCAGGGAATCTCCTTTTGAGCCGCGTCAATTCTCAAGGCTTCTCGTTTAGACAAAAATTGATTCAGGTTGTTAGTGGCAATTTCTAATTCTTGCTGGATGTCTTGATACTCTCGAAGTGTTGCTGACAAGTTCTTGATTTCTTGATTTAAGCTATCTATGGTTTGAGTGAGCACTCGATCGCGCGTTTCCAACTCTTGGATGCGGCTAGCTGTCTCTCTAGAAACCCTCTGCCCTTCCTGACGAATCAAAGGAATCAAATTTTGTCGCTGCTGTCTGAGAATCTTCAATTCTGGACTTCCTTCGAGCAGTAGCGCCGAATCCATCGCCGCTTGACTGTCTATTTGCAGAAGCTGATTAATTAAGCTCTGGTAACGGGGGTTAACGACTAGCGCGGAAGCCGTAGCCGATTCAGCACCTTGTCGTGCTAGCTCTTTTTGCAAAGAAGCATATAGGGATTTGGCTTCATTGAGTTGAATTTGAGTTTCTAGTTTTTGTTGTCCAAAAGTACCGATCAAAGCAGATAGTTGTTGTCCTTTGATTTCAGGCTCGACTAAGTTATGCTGTTGCCGAATTTTCTGCAATCGTTCTTGCTGAAAAGC